>JASHTR010000511.1 GCA_030040455.1 Terriglobia bacterium
GCCGCTCCCGTACCCGGTAAATCCACACGCGACTGACTTCCAGCCGACGGGCAATCGCCGTCGGACGTTCTCCCCGATCCAGCGCCCATAGCACCCGATCCCGCAAGTCTTGCGAATAGGATTGCATCTCTGCCGCTCCTTTGTCGGCAGAGACATTATCGCACACAATGTATACACTTAAATTGAAAATGCTCTAGCCTTTCAAAGCGATCCGTTTCTCAATTTTCATCGTCATACAGAATATCATCGTGGATATTCAAAAACCGTTACAGTAACGCCACGGAAGCCGAGAAAAAATCAATAGGGGCTATCATTCCGAGCCTGTTCGCTCCTCATCGAACCGGATTTTGAGGCGTTATGTGGAGTGCCCTTTTGACTCTCAACTCTTTTTTGGCCGGACGTCGTAATCCCCAACGCCAGCAGGCCAGAAATCGGGCTGAAAAAATTTTTAAAAAATATGTTGACTCCCTAGATAATACGAACTAGAATTAATGGCGGATTACGAATTTTCGATTTCTTGAACCCACTAACCTGATGATTTCTACACGGAAATGACGTGGGGGATGATAGAATGAGCGGTTAACGGAAGCTGACTTTAGCCGTGCCTTGAAAGCCGTATTCAGGCCAACTTTAGCTGCTGAGTTTCTCCCCCCTTCCTCAGCGTCTAAAGCCTTCCCTAACGCGGCCTGAAGGCGGGGCACGGCTAAAGCCAGCTTCTGGGAGGTTTCCCGTGAGATCCCGTCATTTTTTTCCCGCCTTATAACAACCCAACACCCGCAGAATGTCTGTTACTTCGGCCAGATGGTCGAGAGCTTTCTGACACTTTTTGTCTCTGACATTGCCCGCAAAGTCCAGGTAGAAGAAATACTCCCAGGGCCTGCCTCGCACCGGGCGGGACTCCATTTTAGTCAGGTCAATATCGCGCAGCGCAAAAACGCTGAGGCATCTGAACAGCGCTCCCGGTGCGTTTCGGGTTGAGAAAGCGATGGAAACCTTGTTGGCGTCCGACGGGATCGACGAAGTGCGCGCGAGCTGGAGGAACCGGGTGTAATTTTCCTGATGGTCTTCGAGATGCTTCTGGAGAATCTTTCCATCGTACACGAGCGCCGCGATGTGACTCGCAATCGCCGCCGCGCCAGGTATTTTCCTTTCTGCCAGCATCTTGACGCTGCCGGCGGTATCGTAGAAGGGAATCTTTTCCACCTTCGGGTGCCGCTTGAAGAATCGGCTGCACTGAGCCAGGGCGACGGGATGCGAATAAACCTGCCGGAGATTCTCCATCGTTGTGCCGGGGAAAGCGATAAGGTTGTGCACGATTCGCAGGTTGACTTCCGCAACGATGTGCAAGTCATGCTCGAGCAGAAGGTCGTAGTTTTCGTAGATGGAGCCCGCCAGAGTGTTCTCGATCGGGGCCAGGCAATAACGCGACTCACGCTCCGCCACGCTCTGAAAGATGGCCGGGAAGGTCTCCTTGGGCAGCACCCGAACGTTCGGTCCCATCAGGCGAGTGGCAGCTTCTTCGCTGAAGGACCCACGTTCGCCTTGAATGGCAATCGTCGTCTGTGGCATGGCTGGTTCTCCTTATTCTGGGGTCTCCAAATTAAAGCGATCACCCTTGCTGGAGCGCCGGTGTCGCCACTGGCGACTTTCGGCGCTGAGGAGAGTGCCGCTACAATGCCGGTCAACCTTCATCTTGTGATCCCAGCAAGCCGCGAAAGAAAAAGTCCGAATACGCTTCGGCGAGGTGCTCTTCCGGAATCGGACCCTCAGCCTGATACCACTGATAGAGCCAATTAATCATCCCCAGAAGAGCAAAAGCCGCCAACTTGGGCGAGACCAGCGGCTCGCGTCCGGCTTCCTGCTGCACGCGGGCAATCAAGTCTTCCAGAAATCGAATGTATTCCTTCTTTCTGGCGTTGATTTTTTCTCGCAGCGGCTCCGGAAGCGAGCGATTTTCGTGGAGGATTACGGTGGTTTCGCGGTCGCGCGCGCGGACGATCAGGTGGATATGTCCAGCGATGGTCTGGCGCAGCTTTTCGCGCGGATCGTGAATGGGAGCCACCCGGTCGAGGACCGCCTCCTGCAGAATGTTCATGCCATGATTCATGATTTCGAAGAGCAGGCGGTCTTTGCTGCCAATGTGGTGGTAGAGTCCTGGCTTGGTCAAGCCGACAGCTTCTGCAATGTCCTGCATGGATGCGCCGGCGTACCCTTTTTCATAAAAAACGCGCGCCGCCGCTCGGCAGATTTCGCGCAGCCTGTTTTGGGCGTCCGCAGATTGTGGCACGAGGGAAATGTATCACAAAGGAGTGCGCGGTTACACGCGGCGGTCGAAGAATCGTTCGGAACCCGGTTAAATATCCTGCAAAATTGAAAAATGCCGGCGCTTGTGGCATAAACAACAGGGCGCAGCGCCTTGCTGTTTTTACAAGGCCCTCCGGTGAATCCGGACTAAAGGAGAACAAACGATGGAACCTATCGACCGGCGTGGCTTCATGAAGTCGATGGCGGGGACGGCGGCACTCACGGGAAGCGAGCTCGCAGCGGCATCCGAGCAGCCATCCGGTCGCCCGGTCTT
>JASHTR010000512.1 GCA_030040455.1 Terriglobia bacterium
AGAAGAACGCGACCATCTTTGCACGCTACTGGGTTCAGGCGCTGCACGATCCTGACGCGGACATTGACAAAAACGACGCGATCAGCGCCCTCGAAGCCTTCCAGTACGCCCAGCGCAAGACTGCCGATTTCTACGAATCGCAGAAGCGGTTGGCCACCGAGCACGCCGTGTTTGAGGATACCGGGAAGAATGAAGCGGTGCGCCAGCCTTCGGCGGAGAGCGGTGAAGGGCTCTTGCTCTCCAACTTCATCGTCCTTCGCCTGGGTGCTCGGCAGAAGGCGGCGAACAATCCTGCCCAACGCGCCCTGCTGGCGAAAAAAGAGGCGTTGGAACGCCGGATCGAGAGCCTGAAGTACAGGAAGGCGGCGATGTCGCAGGAAGAATACGAGGAGCAGCTCAAGGCCGCATTGATAGAGCTGGCGCGCGTCCAGGAGGAGCTGGACAAGTAGTGCTGGACTTGAACACGGCATTGAGAATGTGAGAAGAATCTGGTTTACCGGCAAAAGGCATCGCGCAAAGCTAAAAACCAAGTTGAAAGTCAAAAGTCAAGAGTTAAAGGATTTATCCTTATAAACTTTCGACTCTCGACTTTGAACTTTCAACTCGTCTTGGCGAGAGGTCTTGCATTTTTCACACATTCTGGGGAAGCACGCAAGTGAGAAGAGGAATCCGAGCATGGACGCTCTGGATAGTTGCCTTGGCCTGCGCCAGCGTAGCCTATACGGTCACGCCTGAGAGCTGCCAGGCTTTGCGCAAGCATGGCCGTCGCGCCGAAGCGCAGCGCTGCTTTGAAGCGCTTACGCGCACCCGCGACCCCTACCTTCGCGCCGAGGGCTACTGGGGCCTCGAAAGGTACGAGGAGGCGAACGACGAGTTTCGCGCCGCAGTGGCCCAATCGGACAGGAACGCTTATTACCGCGTCCGATGGGGCCTCTTGCTGCACGAACGGTTCAATAACGCCGACGCTGAAGACCTCTTCAAGGAAGCCCTGCAAAGGGACCCTAAAAACGCTCAAGCCTATCTGGGCCTCGCCCTCGTCAGCGCGGACGGATTCGACAACAAGGCGATCCTATGGACCGCCAAGGCGCTGGAGCTCAACCCGAAGCTCGTTGAGGCTCACGAGCTGATGGCGAACCTGGCGCTCGAGGACTCGAATACCCGGCAGGCCATCGAACAGGCTGACGAGGCTCTCAAGCTCTCTCCCGACGCCCTCAATGCGATGGCCATCCACGCGGCAGTCGAGGTGCTCGCCGATCGGTCGCCCGACGAGTGGTTCGGAAAGATCCGCCAGGTCAATCCCTCTTATGGGGAGGCTTGGGCTCTCGTCGCGCACCATCTCGAGCTCCACTACCGCTACGAGGATGCCATCACCTATTACCGCGAGGCTGTGGAGCTCGACCCGCGATTTTGGCCAGCTCGCTCGGAACTCGGCATTAACCTGATGCGTCTCGGCCAGGAAGAGGAAGCGCGCCGGCAGCTCGAAATGTGTTACGACGGCGGCTATAGAAACGCGGCCACTGTCAACAGCCTTCGTCTGCTGGATAGCTATAAGAACTTTGTCACAATCAAGGTAGCGGCGGGCCTCAGCCCGACAATCCCGGCACCGGCCGGCCTAAAGGACGGCGCTGCCTCAGCGGCAACGCCCGAGACGGAAGCACTCCTTAGACTCCACCAGAAGGAAGCCAACCTGCTGCGACCCTACTTTGAGGCGGAGCTCAAGCGGGACATTGCTGACTACGAGAAAAAGTACAGGATGACGCTTCCTGGTCCGGTTGAAGTGGACGTCTTCCCGGACCATGAGGATTTCGCCGTCCGCACGACGGGGATGCCGGGCCTCGGCGCGCTCGGTGTCACTTTCGGGGAGGTGGTTGCGATGGATAGTCCCTCCGCCCGCGAGCCTGGCAGCTACGACTGGGCCGACGTACTGCGGCATGAGATGAGCCACGTCTTTATTCTCACCGCCACCCACCATCGCGTGCCGCGCTGGTTCACTGAGGGCTTGGCCGTGCATGAAGAGACAGAAGCCTCCCGTGAGTGGGGCAACCGCCTCACGCCCGACGTCCTGATCGCCTTCCAGGAAAAGAAATTCCTTCCGGTTACGGAGCTCGATCGGGGGTTCGTCCGTCCGGAGTATCCTTCGCAGGTCGTCGTTTCGTATTTTCAGGCGGGAAGCATCTGCGATTACATCAAGGACCGCTGGGGCGACGACAAGCTGCTTGACATGGTGCACTCTTTCGCCCTGCACAAAACCACGGCCGAAGTTATCCAGCAGGATTTAGGCATGGCACCGGAGGAATTCGACAAACAGTTTGAGGATTGGCTCAACAAGGATATTGGCCAGACCGCAGCCAACTTCGACGAGTGGAGCAAGCGTATGAAAGAAGTGGCTCAGCTTGCCCAGCATGGCGAATACGACATGGTGCTCAAAGAAGGAGACACAGTCCGCCGCATGTACCCTGAATACGTCGGGGACGACAACGCCTATCAGTTTCTGGCCGAGGCGGACCTTGCCAAGGGAAACCAGCAGTCCGCCGCCGCCGTGCTAACCGAATACGAAAGGATGGGTGGGATCAATCCAGGATTGCTCAAAGAACTAGCGTCTCTTGAAGAGAAGCTCGGCAAGCCTCAGGAGGCGGCGAACACTCTCGATCGGATCAACTATGTCTACCCGATCGACGAAGACCTTCACCGGCATCTAGGAGACCTGTGGCTCGCTCAGAAGAACTACGACGGCGCAATCCGTGAATACTCCGCGGTGGTCGCCATGCATCCCCTCGATATCGCCTCCGCGCAGTTTAACCTGGCCCGTGCTTACTTTGCCGAGGGTCAGAAGCAGGAGGCCGAAGAGCACCTCTTGACTTCACTCGAGTCCGCCCCCGACTATCGCCCCGCCCAGAAATTGCTGCTACAAATCGAGGATGCAAAAGAGAGAAGGCAATAGGCAGGTGTAGTGCAGGGTTTGTTTTGTAACCCCTTCGCTGCGCTCAGGGCAGGCTCTGCGGCATTGAAAAGCCGTAACGTCGGAGTGCAGACTTTGCGCTGCACCTGATCCTGACCAGTGGCCATGGTCAGGCCTCAAGTTCCAGTATCTAAACAATGATATATAATAATACCTTATAGTATTGAATACTATAAATAGGAGAACACATGGCCCTCAGCATAAAGAATGCGGAAACCGAACGCCTCGCCCGACAGATCGCCAGAGAGACCGGCGAGTCACTCACCGAAGCGATTCAGCAGGCTCTCAAAGAACGCTTCGAGCGGCTTTCTCAGAGGCGTCGTGGGCGCATTATGACCGAAAAACTTGAGGATATCCTGCGGCGAATCGATGCCCTTCCGACGCTGGACACTCGGCCGGAGGATGAGATTTTGGGATACGACAGCCAGGGGATACCCCGTTAATGGTCATTGACACCTCCGCGCTGCTCGCGATCTTTTTGGGAGAGCCAGAGCGAGGGCGGTTCTTGGAGTTCATCACCCAGGCCGACTCGCGACGGATCTCCGCGGCAAACGTTCTCGAAACGGGTATCGTGTTGGAAGCCCGGCGTGGCGAGTCTGCAGGCCGTGAGTTTGATTTGTTCCTAAATCAAGCCAAGGTCGAGATCGTTCCCGTGGACGCCGAGCAAATTGAAATTACGCGGCTCGCGTGGCGTAAATACGGCAAAGGTCATCACCCAGCCGCCCTCAACCTTGGAGACTGCTTCGCGTATGCTCTTGCGAAGGTACTGGGTGAGCCGCTGCTCGCCAAGGGGAGTGATTTCGCGCATACCGACATCAACATCGCATAGCGCAGGGTTCGTTTTGTAGCCCCTTTGCTGCGCTCAGGGCAGGCTCTGCGGCACTTCCATTTGCTTGAAAGGCGCAACGTCAGAAGGCAGACGTTGCGCTACATCTGCTCCCCAACAGCGACCTTGATCAAGCTCCAAGTTTTATTACCTGAACGATTCATCCGTTTTTAAGTGCTATTTTCCCTTTTACATGCATTTTACACACCTCGTGAGTGTGTGTAGAGTAGTAATCACAGTAGAGAGTGCATCTAAATATTGTTGACCTATGGCTACTGTTGCCAATCTCAACCTGGATTCGGAAGCCTTGCTGACTCGTATCAAGCGCTTTCAGGCCGTGCGCGACAGCATTCTCGCCCAGGTCCGGCAAGTGATCGTCGGGCAGGAAGAAGTTCTTGACCAGATTCTGATTGGGCTCTTTGTGGGCGGACACTGCCTGATTACAGGCTTGCCCGGCACGGCGAAGACGCTGATGGTCCGCACCATTGCGGAGACGCTGGGACTGGTTTTCAAACGGATCCAATTCACGCCGGATTTAATGCCGTCGGATATCACCGGCACCGACATCATCGAGGAAGATCCCACCACGGGTCATCGGCGCTGGACTTTCGTTCGGGGACCCATTTTTGCCAATATTCTGTTAGCCGACGAAATCAACCGAACTCCACCCAAGACGCAGGCCGCGCTGCTGGAAGCCATGCAGGAACTTTCCTGCACGGTCCGGGGCAACCACTACACGCTGCCGTCACCCTTTTTCGTCCTTGCGACCCAGAACCCGATCGAGCTCGAAGGGACTTATCCGCTGCCTGAGGCGCAGCTCGACCGGTTCCTTTTCAACACGGTCCTCGATTATCTCAGCGCTGAGGACGAAGTGAAGGTCGTCGACCTGACGACCACCACCCACGTCCCTCACGTCGAGCCGGTCACCGGTGCCGAGGAGATTCTCGATTTCCAGCAATTGGTTCGCATGGTGCCCGTCGCCGAGCCACTGGCTCGCTACGTGGTCATGCTGGTCCGCGCCACCCGGCACAATAGCGGCATCGCGCCGGACTTCGTCAAGAAATACGTGCGCTACGGAGCGAGTGTCCGCGCCGCCCAATTCATCGTTCTCGCGGCGAAGGCCCGAGCGCTCGCGCGCCGACGTTACCACGTTGCTTACGAAGACCTCACCGCCCTTGCGCTCCCTGTCCTTCGCCATCGCATTCTGCTGAACTTCCACGCCGAATCGGACCGCGTGGATGCGGATGAGATTCTCCGCCGCCTGCTCGAACACATGCCGCCGCCTTCAGGAGGCTAGACGGTGGAACGATTCCTTGATCCCTCCGTGCTCGCCAGCATTTCCGGCCTTGACCTGGTTGCCAAGACCGTGGTTGACGGGTTCGTTTCCGGGCTGCACCGCTCGCCCAATTTCGGTTTCAGCCAGGAATTCGCGGAATACCGCGCCTACACGCCGGGTGACGACCTACGATACGTCGACTGGAACGTCTTTGCCCGCACCGAGCGTTGCTATCTCAAGCGCTACCGTGGTGAAACCAACACACTATTGACCGTGCTCCTGGACGCGAGCAATTCCATGAGCTATTCTTCCCACCGAGTCAGCAAGATGGATTATGCCCGGTTCACGGCGGCCGCGCTCTTCTATCTCACCACGCAAATTCAACACGACGCAGCCGGCCTGATCGTTTTCGACGACGAGCTCCGCAATTATGTCAGGCCCTCAACGCGTCGCGGGCAGCTCTACCGGCTATTGAGCGATCTCGAGCGCGCTGAGCCTCGCGCCCGTACTGACTTCTCGAAGCCCATCCTCCATTTCCAGGGGCTCCTGCGGCGCCGCGGCATCATCGTCTTCATCTCGGACTTCTACGAGCTTCCCGACCGCATTATTCGAGCCATTGAGCCCTTGCGCTTCCATGGCAACGAAGTCCTGCTCTTCCATGTTCTCGATCCGAGGGAAATCCGGCCCGATTTCCCTGAGCCCTCCACGCTGATTGACCTCGAGACGAACGAAACCCTCGAAGTCAGCCCCGACTACGCTCAAAACGACTATTCGAAGAAGATCGATGCGCACCTCCAGACGTTGCGCGATCGCGCTCACAGCTCTGGAATGGACTACTATTCGCTGGTTACGGACCAACCGCTCGACGGCGCGCTCCGGGAAT
>JASHTR010000513.1 GCA_030040455.1 Terriglobia bacterium
GGTTGACGAAATCGATTCCATCACCCGACTTCTGGAGGGCCTGGAGGAGATCAAGCGAGCTGCAGCCCGCTCCGTGGAAGAGCTTCCGGCAAAGACAAAAATGTTTACCGAGCTCCTTAATGGGCATCTTGAGGGACAGGTGCTCAGTTGTGCTTAAGGGGGAGAGCTCGTAGCGCAGCGTCTGCCTTGTGACGCTGCGGCGTTTCAAAGGCAGTGATTCGTGGCGCGTGATTCGAATCACGCGCCACGAATCACGCTCCTCGAATGAAAGGGAGCAAAAACTCCGCGGATTTTCTGAGTTCTTTCATCCCGTTCAATCCGTCCTCAATTGAAACCCAGCCGTCAAAACCGGCCTCGCGGAGAATCTTGAAAATTCGAGGGTAGTCATTCATCCCGGTGCCAATCACCCCGTGGGAGAGGATCGTCGCATACCCTGCCGAATCCTCCACTTGGCGAAGCTCCTCAAGGGTGTGTCCCGGTTTCACGCGGCGGTCGCTCGCGTGCATCGTCACTACCCGGTGTTTGACCTGCTGGAGCAAATCGATGGGGTCTTCTCCCGCCAGGATAGTGTTTGAAGGATCATACTGCACGCCAAACCACGGCGATTCAATCTGACGAATGATCTCCAGGTAGACGTCGCTTTTCTGCGCGAACTCAGGGTGCTGCCAATAGTTATCTTTGTAGTGGTTTTCCATGGCGAGCACGACGTTCTTCCCGGCGGCATAATCGATCAGCTCGCGGAGGCATTCCACAACCCAGGCAATCCCCTGTGACCTCGAGACCTCCGGACGCCTCTGCCCGGAGAGCACACGGCAAAAACGACCGGCGAGCTCGGCGGTCACGTCGATCATCTGTTTTTCGCGCTCAATTTCCTTGCGACGCGCGGCAGGATCGGGGGAAGTGAAATCCGGCGAACAGCAGAACATTGGCATTTCCAGCTTTCGGCGGTCGAGCGCGGAGCGGATTTTTCCGAGATAAGCAGGCTCAAAGCTTTCGAGCGAGCCATCGTACATTTCGAGGCCGTCAATCGGAAGGTCCGCAGCCATCTCGATCCAGTCAAACACAGTCATGCTGCGCTCGACAACGAGCTGGTCTATAAAACATTTGGGAAAGGCTGCAAGCTTCATGTCTTATCGGAGGGCCTGGACCGCATACCGAGGAGCGTAGGACGTAGAGCGCGTAGCGTGGTTTATGCCGGCGCAGCGCGGTTTACGTCCTCCGGTCAACGCTATTTGGTCTACGCTCCACGGGGTGTCTATAAATCCGGCGTAGAGCCAACCGGAACCTGCTCGTAATCCAGAATTGCACCCGTAATCAATTCAGACGACGCCAGAAAGAGGGCCGCGCGCGCGATATCTTTTGGGTGCAACATGCGGCCGAAAGGGCGCGTTTTAAGGGCATCGTCCAGCCAACCTTCTCCTCGGCCCTCCTCCACTGCCTCCATATAGTGCTCTCCTTCAGTCAGGACCCAGCCAGGGTTGATCTGGTTGACGCGAATGCGATAGCGCGTGAGATAATTTGCCAGGTTTTTGGTGAAGGTCATCAAGCCGCCCTTGGAAGCCGAGTAGGGTAGCAGCTTGCGCTCGCCCATGTAGGCGTTCACCGAGCCAATGTTAATAATGCACCCGCTTCGCCGCTCCTTCATGTGCTTCACCGCTTCCTGGCAGAGGATGAAGGGGGCGCGGAGGTTGATGGCAAAAATCTCGTCCCAAAGTTGAGTCGTGGTGTTTTCAACGTTCGAGCGGTGATAGATCCCGGCGTTGTTTACGAGGATATCGAGCCTGCCAAAGTGTTCGATCGTCTTCCGTATCAAGCTGCGGCAGTGGGCCTCCTCTTTCAGATCTCCGCGGATCAGAAGTGCCTTGCCCTCCGCTTCGCCGATAGCGTGCAGAGTTTTTTCCGCCTGGGCATCGGGGAGGCCGTGGACCACCACGCGCGCGCCTTGGGCAGCGAATGTTGTGGCAATGCCAGCGCCAATCCCTTGCGTGGAACCGGTCACCACCGCCACCTGCCCCTCGAGCAAGCCACCACGGGTTTCTGTGCTCGTTTCCATGATTCAAAAAGCTCCTGCGCTCACGGCCGACGGCCGGACGACATTTTTTACAGCTTCCCCTGAATGCATTTCTTCAAAGCAGACTTTCCAGTTCGCCAACGGCTCAACCCGGTGGATGAGCGGCGTGGGGTCAAGGCGACCCGAGGCGAGCAGAGCAATTACTTTTTCCCATATGCGGTAATGATGGCTAAAGCTTCCCTGGATGCGGGCGGCTTTTTGAACGAGCGGATCCAGTGAGAAATTCAGTGGCTGAGGTCCCCAGCCCACCTTGGTGATCTGGCCTCCGGGACGCACCGCCGCCAGCGCAAATTGAAGCGCGGAGGAATGACCCGATGCGTCCACGACCACGTCGACGCCCATCCCGTCTCCGAAGGAGCGAATCACTTGCATGTTTTCTTCCGCGCTTTTGTCCAAGATGGAGTTGGCCCCAAGTGATTGGGCCATTTCCAGGCGCTGCCGGTCCTGCTTTAGACCGGCCACTCCCAACCAACTCGCTCCCGCAAGTCTCGCCAGCACGAGGCACAGCAACCCGATGGTTCCGGGACCGAGCACCAGCACGCTGTCGCCGGGCCGGAAATGAGTTTTCACGCAGGTCGCGTTATAGGCAACGCAGCAAGGTTCCGTGAGCGCGGCTTTTTCAAAGGTCACCGAGGCGGGCAAGCGATGGAGACACCGCGCGGGAACTTTGACGTACTCGGCCATCGCCCCATCGAGACCGTAGCCGAAACCCAGGCGCTCTGGGCAGAGATTATATTCGCCGCTCCGGCAGTAGAGGCAGTGCCCACAAATCCTTGCTGCCGTCTCGCTGGTAACACGGTCACCCGGCTTGAAGCCTTTTACCGACTTCCCGACTTCTGCGACCGTACCCGAGAATTCGTGCCCCAGAATGACTGGAACATTCACCCTCCAACTCTGCGTGTTGTGAAACTGGTGCACGTCACTGCCACAGATCCCTACGGCCTCGCTGCGCAACAACACCTCGTCCTCTGCAAGGTCAACAGGGCGGGGAACTTCTCGCAATTGAACGCCGGCCTTTTCAAGCGCGTAGTGGACCACCGCCGTCATCTGAGGGATTGCCAATTTGTTTCCTTTTTCATTCCGTCGCGCGCGAGCTTGCGGCGGAGCGCAGTTTGACGATGATTTCCCGCAACAGCCCTTCAAGGTCGTGGGCGGGCGACTTAAAGGCGTTAGCATCCACCGTGAGCGGAGCGCCCAGAACCAAGTAGCGGACGCCGTATTGCGGCAATTGGATTACCTCTGCCACCGAAAGCCCGCCAACCGCCTGCACAGGAATGTGAACCGCGTTCACAATGCTTCGAAGCTCATCCAACGGGCTGGGCGCGCGGCCGCCGTGGGCGGCCACCACTTCGGGGTCGCGCCGTTCGTCATATCCCACGTGATGGATGACGTAATCCACCCCAAGATCTTCCATGGCGCGTGCTGCGGCAGGCTTATCCGGGCAGCCAAGATCGTCGCCCATCACCTTTATCCCGTAATCTCTTCCCGCCTGCACTACCGCCTTTAACGTTGCCGGATGCGCCCGGGCCATCACCACCACATGGGTAGCGCCCGCTTTCGCCATCATCTCCGCCTCGAGATAGCCTCCGTCCATTGTTTTCAGGTCGGCAACGATGGGATGCTGCGGAAATTCTTTGTGGAGCGCTTCGACAGCATGAAGGCCTTCGGCCAAAATCAGCGGCGTCCCTGCTTCAAGCCAATCGACACCGGCTCGCACGGCCTTGTGAGCATGGTCCAGGGCCTCGCGGATGGAAGTCAGATCGAGGGAAATCTGAACGATGGGATGGTCCATTGAGAATCTCAACAACAGTCGCGAATGAAACGTGACTGGGTGACGAGAAAAAGCAGCCGGAGCACCGGAAGCGATTCTTTGCTCGTCACTCACCGCTCGCTTGTCACTGCCTTTTCACTTGTTTGACGGGCACCCCGGAAAACTGCTCTGAAAAGGATTCGTCTGATACTTGAGTTCCTGAAGCGCTCCAACCTCGGAAGAATAATACGCCTGCACAATGGAATCCTTGAGAATTTTGAACATCCCGACCCCCCGGCCGATTTCCGGATTCCCGTTGGGTTGGGTCAGCAGCGTCAACACAAGGATCTGTTCATCGTGACCGAGGTCCGTAAAGGGCTTGGAATAACGGGAAAGACAGTAGCCGTCCAGCCACGCGATAGCTTCAAGATAATTCTTGCGGGTGTCTGCTGTCTCCGCATCCAGCAGGAGATCGATAAACCGGTTCGCCAGGGCGGCTTTAGCTCCCGGCGTGTCCGTCTCCGGAATGATGAGATCGGAGAGGACAATAATGGTCTCGTTCTGGTGCGAATCAAAGAAGAGGGGCTTCCAATCCGGGTCGGAAAGGGCGGGGTCCGGAGGCAATGCGGCGCCGAGGCTCAAGGGTTCTGGGGGAGCGTTCGTCATTCCGTTCATGGCCGGCGCGGCTTCCGCCCCGAGCCCCAGCGCAGGCAGCGCCGCCGAAGCACCGGCGCCGGCCATTAAGCGTCGTAATAACTCTCGCCGTCCTATACCCACGCGTTCTTCCTCATTTCCCATTTTCGAACGTTGTGAAGTCATGAAGTATGCCCCGGTGCTCGCCGTCAAGTCAAGCACTTTGCGCCCGTCGAAAAAGCTTTCCGGCCCGGTCATTCTGAGCGGAGACTCCATGAGCGTCCGGCTCATCCCAGTGCATGAAAATGGCTGGATTCCCGCTTACGCGGGAATGACGCCCGGCGTCCCCCCCCCGGGCGAGCGGAGGTCTATTCGTCAATGTCCTGTTTTCAACAGACTGCGGCACCGAACGCTCTCATAATTAAGTCTTGCAATTCGCACTCCTGAGGTGCAAAGATACCGCACTTAGACAGATTGGCGTGCCAACTGGTAAGAGAGGAAATTTGATTGATGGTAAAAAATTATCCCGGATCAAAACAGGTGTTTGATGCGATCGTTGTCGGCTCGGGCGCCACAGGCGGCTGGGCGGCAAAGGAGCTAACGGAAGCCGGGTTGCGCGTGGCGTTGGTTGAGGCCGGGAGGATGTTGTATCCAGAAAAGGATTTTACGGAACATGTGATTCCTTATCAGATCCGATATCGCGGCTACTCGCCGCTCGTCGCAAAAACGCGGCCGATCCAGGTGCGCTGCTACGCCTGCATGGAATATAACTACGATTGGTTCGTGAACGATTTCGATAGTCCTTACGTGCAGGTTGAGGGAAAGCCGGTGAACTGGTTTCGCGTGCGCATCCTCGGCGGCCGGTCGCTGGTTTGGGGAAGGCAGAGCTACCGGCTGAGCGACCTGGATTTTAAGGCCGCCAGCCACGACGGCTACGGCGAAGATTGGCCCATCACCTACGAAGAGCTTGCCCCTTTTTATGATAAGGCGGAGCGCTTCATCGGCGTTTCAGGAGCGAAGGAAGGCGTGCCGCAGCTTCCTGACGGGCAGTTTCAGCCACCGATGCCCATGACATGCGGCGAAATCCTGCTTCGCAAGGCGGTGAAGGAAAGGTTTGGCCGCACCGTCACGATTGGGCGCTCCGCCAACCTCACCGCGCCCCTCAACGGCAGGGCCCCCTGCCATTACTGCGGACCATGTGAGCGCGGCTGCATCACCCATTCCTATTACAATAGTCCCACCACTACCATTGCCACCGCCCAAGCCACCGGCCGCCTGACGCTGATGACAGATTCCGTGGTGAGCCAGGTGACAATGGATATGGACACCAATAAGGCGACCGGCATCCGCTATGTTGACCGCCTGACGCGCGAGACGAAGGAGTTGCGGGGGAAGGTGGTGGTCCTTTGCGCGCAGTCCCTTGAATCCGCCCGCATCCTGCTGAACTCCGCAAACCGCCAGTATCCCAACGGGCTCGCCAACTCCAGTGGCGTGCTGGGGCATTACCTGATGGACCACGCCACGGGCTTCGGCGCTTCCGGCACGATGCCGATGCTTGAAACGCGGCCCTGGGCCGGTCCGCCGCACCGGCCAAACGGCATATACGTGATTCGGTTTCGGAATGTAACAACCCCGGACAAAAACTTCATTCGCGGATACGGCTATCAAGGCGGCAGCGCGCCAGGTTACGATTATGAGGCGGAGGGTTTCGGGAAAGAGTTCAAGGAGCGAGTGAAGCAAGGAGCCTGGAGGATCAGCCTGGGAGGCTTCGGAGAATGCCTCGCGCGCTGGGATAATTACTGCGAGCTGGACAAGAACGTGGTGGATGCCTGGGGCGTTCCGGCGCTGAAAATTGTTGCCGCTTACGGTGAAAACGAGCGCAAGATGGGTCACGATATCGCCGTCTCGGCGGCGGAGATGCTGGAGACTGCCGGCGCCAAGGATATTCAAATGAGTCATCACATCAATCCCTTCGGCCACGCGATCCACGAAGTAGGCGTGGCGCGGATGGGGAGCGATCCCAAAAAGTCCGTTCTGAATAAATATTGCCAGTCTCACGACGTGAAGAACTTGTTTGTGATGGATGGAAGCAGCTTCGTTTCCTCCGGCTGCCAGAACCCAACACTCACCATGATGGCCATTCTCTGCCATGGCTGCAATTACCTCGCGGAGCAGGCAAGAAGAGGACTGATCTAAAAGTTAGAAATCAGAAACTAGAAACCAGAAAGCCGAGCTTATATTCCAATTTCAACTTGTGACTTCTGATTTACCTTCTAAGGGTTAACGACGAGCAGCGGCGCAACGGAGTGATGTTCTGTCCTTTTCTGACTTCCAACTTCTGATTTGCTTTTGAGGGCTCAACGATGAACAGACGTTCTTTTGCCCGGAAGCTTAGTGGAGTAATGGGGGGGTGTTTTGTCCTGGAGCATTCGAGCGCCCTCCTGGGTGCCTCGGGGGGAGCAGACGCCGGGGACGAGGGCGCGACCTTCGGGCTTTCCGTGATGCTCTGGACGGTATTTCATAAGCTTCCGTTTGAAGAACGGATCGAGAAGGTGGCGGAGGCGGGATACAGGAACGTCGAGCTGACCGGGGAGTTCTGGCAGTGGTCCGAGACGGAGTATCGCAACGTGGATCGGAAAAAACGCGCGCTAAGGATGCAATTTGACGCCACCTCAGGCCTGAAGCACGGAATTGGCAACCCCGCTGAGCGCCAGGCCTTTCTCGCCGACCTGCAGAATATGCTTCCCGTGCTCGACCGGCTTGAATGTCCGGCGCTGATCGTGCTGTCGGGAAATCGCGTTCCGGGAATGCCTCGTAGCGTCCAGCACCAGAGCTGCATTGATGGACTTCAGCGCGCTGCCGAATTGATCGAAGGAAAAAAGGTGTGCCTGCTGCTCGAAAACATCGATCCTGAGGAAAACCCGCATTACTTCCTAACTTCTGTTGCCGAGGGTTTCGAGATTATTGGGGCCGTGAATCATCCGCAGGTAAAGTTCCTTTACGACTTCTATCACGAGCAGATTGCGGAGGGGAATCTCATCGAAAAGCTGGAGAAGAATATTGACCTCGTGGGTTTAGTTCACATCGCCGACGTGCCTGGACGCCATGAGCCCGGGACCGGGGAGATCAACTACCAAAACATCTTCAAGAAACTCGGTGAGCTCCATTATCCTCACAATGCCGCAATGGAATACATGCCCACCTACGACTCCATCAAGAGCCTCGCAGCCTCTCGCAAGATGGCATTGCGCGAGTACGCGCGCGGCGTTGCCGGAGCTGGGTGAATGGAGCGGAGGGACACCAATGCTCCCAAAGGGGTTTTCACGCCGTCTCGCCTGGGCCCTAAGCGAGGGTCTCGGAAGAAGACCCGCTGCGCTGAGGGCGTAACGACATAGGTTTTCCCTCTGAACGGGATGGGCGACCGCCCTCGGCGCGGAGAATGATCCGCTGGCAATCCAGGCAAATCAGGTGTCTGCCGCTCGGGGATTTGGTGGTCCGGGATGATCCACATCCGGGGCATTTTGTATTCTTCATGCTCCGAACCTAGCACGGATCGCCCGGCGCGCGGAAGTCCGTAACCGAGCATTAACTGAAGTGGAAAGAGGGTAGGGTTGCTCTCTCAGACGGTGCGAAGATAGTCAAAATCACATCCTTCGTGAGCCTGGAGGATGTGCTCAATGAACATCTTTCCATAGCCCCGCTGGAA
>JASHTR010000514.1 GCA_030040455.1 Terriglobia bacterium
ACTCGCTTCCTGGAAGGCTACTGGATCAATAGCCAGTACACCCCACCATCTTTTGAAGTCGTATCGCTCTACATGGACCAGGTCCATCCGGCGGACGTTGGCTATCGGCTTTCGACGGCGTACAATTTCCCGGTCGTAAAGTCCATCCCCCAAGCGCTGACCTTGGGCACGGGAAAACTCGCCGTGGACGCCGTCCTACTCGTAGCAGAGCACGGCAACTACCCATTCAACGACCGCCAGCAGAAGCTCTATCCACGATTTCGATTCTTTTCACAGGTTGTTGAGACCTTCCGGAAATCGGGGCGGGTAGTCCCGGTATACACGGACAAGCATTTTTCCTGGAGCTGGACCCAGGCGAAGCAAATGTATGACTGGCATCGTCAGATGGGTTTTCCGTTGATGGCGGGTTCCTCGGTTCCCGACACCTTCCGCCGCCCTGAACTGGACTTCCCGCTTGGGGTTGAATTTGAGAGCGCTCTCATGGTTGGAAACGGCTGGGTGACTGACGGCGGCTTGTTCCACGATCTCGAGACCTTGCAGTGCTTCGTGGAACGCCGGAAGGGCGGGGAGACCGGCATCCGCGCGGTGCAGCATCTCGAAGGCGACGCGGTTTGGCGCGCTGCCGAGCAGGGAAGGTGGCCTCGAGAACTCTTGCCTGCCGCCTTGTCTCGGGCCGAAAGACTCGGCCCCGGACGTCCTGAGAACGTAAAGGACCCGGTTGCGCTTTTGCTCGAATACAATGATGGGTTTCGGGCAGCGGTGCTGGCTTTGGGCGGTTTGGTGAACGAATATCTGGTGGCTTTTCAAGTCAAGGGCAGCCCAAGCATCGACAGCACGTTGTGCTATATACCGGCGATAGACTCGACCAACTTCAGCATGCTGGTGCACGGCATCAGCGAAATGTATGAGACTGGCCGAACTCCGTACCCCGTCGAGCGAACGCTGCTCACCACCGGCGCGCTCTCGTTTCTGATGGAGTCGGCCTACCGCGGACACATACGGATTGAGACGCCGGAACTCCGCATAAAGTACACGGCCCCGGTGCACTCGTTTTACGCGCATGGGAGGGGATCGTAATGCGTGGCGATCTCAGGGATTTGATCGGTACAAACCCGGCTCCGGAAAAAGTGGCGGGTGGCTTCAGGTCGACCCGGGCGCCTGTATTCAGCCGCGCCGATTATCTGCTGTTCTGCGACACGACGGCGCGCCGGATCATGAAGTGGGAGGAAGGAAAAACCAGCCTCTTGCAGGAAAACAGCCCCGCCACCGGCCTGACTTTCGATCATCAAGGCCGGCTGCTGGTTTGCGGGGGGAAACAGGCCACACGGACCGAAAAGAGCGGCAAGATTACGGTGCTGGCGAACCACCTCCACGCGCCTCAGGATCTGGTCTACGCCATCGACGGAAGCGTTTATATCTCGGACGCGGAGCCCGGAGCCCCTGCTATTTACCAGATCACTCGGCGGGGGCAGGTACGGATCGTATCGCACGATTGCGTCTTCCCCTATGGCGTGGCGCTGGCGCCGAATCAGCAAAAATTATATGCTGCCGATACTCAAGGCCGGCGGATATGGGTGTACGAGATCCTGGGCGACGGCGCGCTCCGGGGTGGCCGGGTGTTTGCAGCGACGACCACTCGCGGCCTGAAGACTGACGAAGGAGGAAACGTCTGGGCCGCCGAAGATCATGCCATCGCCGTCTACGACTTCGAAGGAAAGCGCCGAGGCGAAATTCCCCTCCCGGAAGATCCAAGCAACTTCACCTGGGGCGATAGTTTCCACAACCTATACGTGACGGCAGAAACATCGATTTATAAGATTGTGACCAAGGTGAATGGCACGCGCACTTATTAGCATTCTCATCTTCATCGTTCTCGCTGCTTCGCCGTTGTACGCCCAGTTGCAGCCGGGATCGGCTTCTGCCGTTGGCATGTCGCCTTCGCAACTGGAGCGAGCCTCGAATCTGGTCCGCGCGGAAGTCGAATCAGGACGAATGGGAGCCGCGGCCTTGCTGGTGGCGCGGCAGGGCCGCGTAGTGCTCCACAGAGGCTTCGGCCGTCTCTCGCCAGCTCCTGACGCGCCGCGCGTGCAGCCGGATTCAGTCTTTCTGCTGGCCTCGATTACCAAGCCGGTCACAGCATGTTCCTTGATGCTGCTGGTCGAGCGTGGGCAGGTTTCGTTGAGCGATCCCGTCAGCCACTACCTGCCCGATTTCACCGGAGGCGAGCGGGATAAAATCCTGGTGCGAGACCTGCTTAAACATACCTCCGGGCTGCCGGACATGCTCCCCGAAAATATCGCATTGCGTCGCGCCCATGCCCCACTGAGCGAATTTGTGCGGGACACCATGACCACGCCACTGTTGTTCCCTCCGGGTAGCCAGTTTCGCTATCAGAGCATGGGGTTCCTTCTGGCGGGGACGATTGTAGAGAGGATTACCGGTATCCGCTTGCGTGATTTCGAAAAGAAGGAAATCTTTGACCCGCTCGGCATGAAGGAGAGCTCACTCGGCTTGGGCGGAAGACGCCTCAGCGATCTGGTGATGTGCGCCCCGACGCCGGGCACCAACCCAGC
>JASHTR010000515.1 GCA_030040455.1 Terriglobia bacterium
GCCTTAACCCTGGCCGCGTTTGATCACATACACTTGGCAGGCGTGGTCCGCATTGAGGATGGGCATGCCGTAAATGGGAGATAAGTTGTCCGTGCGGGCAGCCGGGTTGACGACTGCCACGACTAGAACCTCCTTGTTAGTCGTTCAGATCTTGCATAACAAGTGCAATATGCTACGAAGAAGCCCCCCAAGCTGTGATCCCGATCACATCAGTTTGTGACACCAGGCACACCGTTGAGTTTCCCCGATAACCGCAATGGTCTATTACGTTACAAGTTCGTACTTCGCGTCAGGGTTCTTGCACACTGGGCAAGGCCCAGCGGGCGGATGATCCGCGATGTACCCGCAGATAGTGCAAACATAATAAGCGCGACCTTTCGACCCCTTGAGACTGTCGAGGTTCTTAAGCGTGGCGTTCAAAAGGACAAGGTGAGCCTCGTCTGCTGCTCCCGCCTCCTCAAATACCTGGATTGCCTCGCTATTTCGATCTTCTCGAGCTTGCCGGATATAATCCGGAAGCAGGTCGTAGAACGCCCAATTTTGCAGAGGCGTGGCAACACGCGCGAGGTTTTCCCAGGTGGTCCTCACAAGAGGAGCCCGCACGGCTGCCACAGGCTTATAGCCCATCTTGCGGATGAGATCTGCATAATTGGTTGCATGAATTTCTTCGGCGCGAGCGAGCGCGCGGAAGAGGCTTGCGACGGTGCCGTAGCCTTCCTGGTCAGCCCTGGCGGCAAATGCGACATAGCGTGCTTGCGCATTGGCTTCGCCATTGTAAGCAGATTGCAAATTCTGAAGCGTTCCATTCCACTTGCTGACGCGACCAGCCGCATTGGCAGGGGTGACGTTGAACAAAGCCGCTGCCGCCAAAACCAGTGTCGACATGACCGATTTCACTGCTCGCCTTCTCATTTCGGCATCCTCCGTTACTTTTCTCAACAAAAGCCTAAGGCGAAGCGAGAGGAAAAGCGGTGATTCCGATCACTTGCTCGCGTGAACGCTGACTGTAGGAAGTTTAGGCCTATAAAAGCGATGAGAAAATACCACAACGGGCTTACAAAGTAACCCAGCGCCAGCGACGCCAGCACGAAGATGCCTGCCATCAATCGAAGCCAGCGGTGAAACTCCATGAGTTCTATCTCCCTTCTTCTTGCCCCCACGCTCGATTTCCTACGCTTTCAAGTCTCACTCGATATGGCCTCCTGACGCTGTAATCAGCGTCACACATGATCGTGATCGACGTCACAGCTTTCCACGTGCGGGTGCGGCAATGATCTAATTGACGGACTTTAAGGAGAAACTGTGACATCCAAAATAAACGATGCGATCCTACTCGTGGGTTCCGAGCCGGTTGTGCGCTCAATTATGAAGGAGCTGCTGGAACGAGCTGGTTACGTGGTTTTGGCGACCGGGGACCTAGGAAGCGCTGTCGATGTGCTTGCGCAATGTTCGGTCGATCTGTTGATCACTCATCCGTACGTGGACTCTGTTCCCGGCCATGAAGCCGCGAGATATCTTCGCTCGCGGAATCCGCGAATGGGCGTTTTAGTAGTAGCCGGCCTTCTCGATGACGATCGGCTCCAATACCGAGCCGCCCTGGAAGAGTTTGAGATATTTCCACCGCCATTTTCCGCCGATCAGCTTCTGGCCAAAGTGAAGGAGGTTCTGGAGGTGTCGCGGGAGCGGAAACTGTAAGCCGTGAACGAATCCACTGAACCTCAGGAGCAGCCTGAGCTGGGAGAGTCATGCCAGCAAACTTGAGTCGATTAAGGAGAGCATCAACAACGTGGGCAAACTGGAACAGAAATTGCCAGACACTCGCGACTCAGGTTCGCCCTGGCAGCAAGAAGCGATCCGCCGTATCAACCCTTTGCTCCGGGAACTCGCAACAAACGTCGGCAACACAATCAACTACCTGAACAAAAACCAACTCCAACTGTCCATGCCACAATATCGCGATTATGTGCAAACCAACGCAGACCTTGCTTCAGAATTGCACAGCATGATTGCGGACTTCGTGGATTATGGAAAAACAAAGCAGAAGTTCCAAGCGCTCCAGCAGAAGCTTGATTTCCCCGCGCAATAGTGCGCATAAAACGCGAGTGTGGGCGCTACATTCAGCGCCCACGCTCAGTTTGTCCTCATCTCGCGTCACAGCCCAGATTGTCCAGTAGGCTGTCGACACTGTCCCTCGGAACAGACTCCGGAATCAAGATCTCAGTCCAGTCCTTACGGAAAAATCGGGATTAGTACGCTTCCTCAATTTCACGGCAGTGAGGCTCCGATTCTCCCGTGTGATGCCCGTCACAGCATGGACCTCGGAGACCTTGATATTAGTTGTTCGAGGGGCGAGCTCGGTGGCCGGTTCGGCTGATTGGCAAAGGCCACAGGCAGATTACTTGCAAAGGGAGGTCATGATGAGGAGTCGCCGGATAGGCCAGCTTTTGTTGATTTTCGCTATTTCCTTGGCAGGGTTAGGGCCAATGCTGCGAGGCGTCGCGCCACCTGCCGGGGCGCCGGAACGAACCGAGGTTTATCTCACTCGTGAGGTTCGTCACCGATTGGTGATGCTTCCCTATTACAGCATCTCTGGCTGGCTTGAATATCGCATTTCCGGTTACGACGTGGTGCTAATGGGATACGTGGTCCGGCCGTCGCTCAAGTCCGAGGCCGGCAACGTGGTCAAGGGGATTGAGGGCGTGCAGAAGGTGACGAATAACATCAAGGTGCTGCCACTCTCCCCCATGGACAACCGCATCCGGCTCGCTGAATACCGGGCCATCTACGGTTTTCCAAGCTTTGAAAAGTATGCCATCCAAGCCATCGGGCCGATCCATATTATCGTGAACAACGGTCACGTCACCCTGGAGGGCGTCGTGGACAGCCAGTCGGACAAAGATATTGCCAACATCCGGGCTAATAGCATCGCAGGGGTGTTTTCTGCAACGAACAACCTGAGCGTGCAGTCACAGGGCAAATAGTTCATGCGGACGTCCACGACCAGTAGCGAAAGGAGATCTCTTATGAAACGAGCACGAATAACAAGACTACGCTGGATGATTATTCTCGTGGCGATGGTGTTGCTGCTACCTGGCCGGTTGTGTGCCGACGCAGGTGATCCTTCCGCGCGGGTCGCCCGGATCAGCAATGTTGAGGGCAATGTCTCCTTGCAG
>JASHTR010000516.1 GCA_030040455.1 Terriglobia bacterium
TTCAGGAAATCCGCACCTATTACGACTTTGTTCACGTCTATAACGACCGTTACTGGATCAATTCGGACTACCGGCAGGTGTCACTATCAGCGCGGGAGCTCTCCTCGGCAAGCCTGCCGGATCCCAACTGGGTGAACCAGCACCTCATCTATACACACGGCGAAGGGCTTTGCCTGGGACCGGTCAATGAATCCACGCCGGATGGCCTGCCGGTCCTGTTCATCGAAAACATCCCTCCCGTTTCGAGCATCCCTCTCAAGATCACCCAGCCGGCGATTTATTATGGAGAGCTTTCCAATGATTATTGCATTGTGAAGACCAACGCCAAGGAATTTGATTATCCTTCCGGCGAGCAAAACGTTTATACCACCTACCAGGGAAGCGGGGGTATCCCAGTGGGCAGCTTGTGGCGTCGGCTGCTTTTTGCCCTCCGGTTCAGCCAGATCAACATTCTCCTCTCCGGCTATATTCAACCCGCCAGCCACATCATGATCTATCGCCGCATCCTCGACCGTGTCAGTCGGCTCACTCCTTTCCTCAGTTACGACAGCCGCCCTTACCTTGTGATCTCTGACGACGGGAAGCTCTATTGGATTTTGGACGGCTACACCACTTCTTCCCAATACCCCTATTCGGACCCAACGGAGACGGCAAGCGGCTCGCTGAACTACATCCGAAACCCGGTAAAAGTCACCATCGACGCCTACAACGGCGATGTGCGCTTCTACATCAGCGATCCTACCGACCCGCTGATCCAGTCCTATTCGTGCATTTTCCCCGGCGTCTTCCGGCCGCTTTCATCTATGCCGCGCGATCTCCGCGCCCACATCCGCTATCCCGAAGATTTCTTCGCCATTCAGGCGGAGGAGTACGCAGTGTTTCACATGACGGACCCGCGCGTGTTCTACAGCAAGGAGGACCTGTGGCGCGTCGCCAGCAGAACCGTGGCGGGCGGCGTCACGCCCATGGTGCCCTATTACACCATCATGAAACTCCCGGAGGTGGGTGAAACCGAGGAATTCGTTTTAATGGTTCCGTTCACCCCTGCCCGGAAAAACAACATGATTGCCTGGATGGCGGCCCGGTGCGATGGAGCAGATTATGGGAAGGTCCTCGTCTTCACCTTCCCGAAAGAAAAGCTGGTTTATGGCCCGCAACAAATCGAGTCCCGCATCGATCAGACTCCTGCCATTTCCCAGCAGCTCACGCTTTGGGATCAAGGCGGCTCGAAGGTGATCCGCGGCACGCTGCTGGTGATCCCGGTTGCGAACGGCGTGCTTTACGTCGAGCCGCTTTACCTCGCGGCCCAGGTGGGCGCGGCGATTCCCCAATTGAAGCGGGTGATTGTGGCCGATGCGGACCATGTGGTCATGGAGACTTCACTCGGCGGCGCGCTCAGCCAAATCTTCGGAGGGGCCGTGGGGACGCCGGAAGGAACTGAAGTCGCCGCCACTTCGGCCGCCGCGCCGGGTTCAGCTCCGGCCGCGAAGCAAGCGCTGCCGGCAAATTTCCAGCCGATGATTCAGGAAGCTAACGAACATTTCGAGCGCGCCCAGCAGGACCTGCGTCAAGGCGATTGGAGCGGCTACGGCCAGGAAATGCAAGAGGTGGGGGACATCCTGAAACGTATGAAGGTGAGATAGTTTCCTGCGCGTAGAGTGCGCCGAACACTTCTTTTCAGCGCTGAAGCGAGCTTCGGTGCGATGATGAGCGTTCGCTCGCTGGTCGGCCAGCTGGCGCTCAAGCGGCAGCACGCTGTCGCACTCCAAGGCTCCCGCCTACGTAAAGAAGTGTTGGACGCACTCCACTAGCATCAGGCTACGACGCGCTCTACAAGGTCCCGTGGCGAGGTCACACGCGGGCATGTATCGATCCGAGCCACCCAGGTGGTGCGTGCCGCGAGCGCTTGCGAACTGCTAGGACTAGTCCAATCAGGCCGGTGCCAAAAAGCAAAAAGCTGCAACACTCCGGGGTAGGAGCGGGTGTGTAATTGTAGGTGATCGTCCCCGAGAGCCCGGGAGTCACCGTGGAAATGATATCGCCGTCGTCAGCAGCAACGATAAAATCGAGCATGGTGTTCCCCATCCCCGTTAGGTCCGAAAGGTAAGGTCCATAAGTGACGGTACCAGAAGACAAATTGATTTTTATTATGCCTGGAGTCGTGAAGTCTGGGCTGGCGATCAAGTTGTTGCTTGCGCCGGGGAACGAAAGATACATATCAATGCCAGCCTCAGGAGCGGGCACAGTGGTTGACCAATTCACGGAACCAGCAAGAGTGACTGTAAACGAATTTAGCGTGCCATACGCTGGGTTGAATTGGGCAAAGGGCGTAACGGAGAACGTCTCTATGCCAACCGTCAACGTCGTGGAAGGGATTGACAAGCTGAGATCCTCGGACATGCTGTCTGCCCTGAGGGCGAGAGGCGCCAATACCAGGGCGCCTATGATAAGCGCCAGTTTCAGAGTTCTTAGCATGATATTCCTTTCCAGCCGCGCATGGCGGCTATCCGAGCTTAGGTTGACGGACGCTGCGCTTCCAGCCGGTCTGCCTCGTAGACCGCCAAGGCGTCCCGTCCGTGGCTGCACTCGATGAAGCTTTCTGCCACCTTACCTAACACGCACCTGATCAGCTCACACGCAGGGCGATCATCTTCAACAATCACGACCTTCACGATGGCAGCCCCTTTGCCCTAACTTTCACTCATTTGGTTCCTCGCGAAAAACGGTCTATCCGCCCTGGCAGAAGGCCACAGACAAACGCGTGCGATGTAAAGTCTAGCCCAGCGTGGAGAGGCAGTCAATCATTGCGAGATCAACTGAATTCCGAAATTTTCGCCATGCCTTAGGCGGAGGCTTGTTTTTCCTCCCTCGCAGCCAATTCATTCAGACGTTTGGAGGCATTACGAATTTTCCGGGGTCGAAATCTTCCAAATAGGGATGCCTAGGCACATCGTATCCCCCCTGGTCATTGAGATGGTAATCCAGAAAGAGAGGCGGGAGGAGACAAAGATTGATCGGGTAGCGAGGTTCGAGCTGCTGAATAATCTGCCAAGGCGAGAAACCTCCTTTGTGGGAATTGGGCCGGGCCAGGTTGAAGTAGTGCTGATAGAGCGTGGCCTTGGCGAAGAACTCGGAGCGGGAAGCGAAAGTTTCCAGGTCATAGAACTCGTCTTCGATGAGGCGATGAACGGTTTCGACGTCGCTCTGGTAGGTATGAGCGGCGGGCGGGATGCGTTGATGCGGGCT
>JASHTR010000517.1 GCA_030040455.1 Terriglobia bacterium
CGTTGCTGAAAAGGATTCGAAAGGACTCCGATTCCACCCCATTCTGCAGCGTATTCGCCACCCCCCAGGCATGATCCACAGTTACCGGTTGGTATCGAACCACGTCCCGGAGCTTGGCCCTCTCCGAATGGGCCCAGGCAGAGTCACGGCCAGCGGCAGCCGGCAGAGGTGGCCGCTGAATTTCAGCCGCCATCTTCCTGGCGAGGGAAAGGATCGTCAGATTATTCTCAGGCACGCCCGCGCTCAGTTCGCTATAGCTCTTAATGTCCTGGCCGACGGGAATCTCTTGCGAGGACGAAGACAAGTGAAAGCTTTCTGCGAGAAAACGGTAAGTTTGGTGACGATTGCTGAACCCATAGTTGTGGGCTGAGATGTCGGTATTTTCATAGAATTGGAACGCGCCTTCCTTCTCGTAGAGCCGGAAAAATGGTTTTATGGCGTCAAAAATGTAAGGTTTGACTAACGGTGCGCGGAAACAACAGTTATCTTGCGCATTGTTAATCAGCAAAGTGGGCCGTGGCGCGCGCATCGCCGTAAGGGTGGGGTAGTCCACGCCAACTAAGAAGTCCGTTGCATTCTGTTCAAGATCACCTGCCTCGGTAATGGGTGCAAGCGCAAACCTTCCTTCGAGCGACGTGTATCCCGCCACTGGTATAGATACATCCACCCTATTGTCAAGCGAGCTCAAGACGATGGTCTGCCAGCCACCACCTGAGAGGCCGGTTACAGCAATGCGCGTTCGATCCACATGCGGGTTCTCCCAAAGGAAATCGATCCCCCGGCGCATGGCCAAGTAAAACAACCCAAGATTATTCGCGCCAACCAAATCCAGTTGCCCCCCAAACCAGTGGGCGTCCCCTTTTACGGAGAGTTCGCCCTGCCCCACCCACTCCAGGTTTAGCGCAACCATGCCATGCAAGGCTTCATTGATACAAAGCGTCTGGTTGGATATGTTTGCTTTACCGATCGGACCGTAATGCCCCATTACGTTCAGCACTGCCGGGACTTTACCGTGAAGGTTCTCAGGTTGGTAAAGAAGAGCGGTGGAATAAAAGCCCGGGACAATCTCATAACGCATTTTCCGTAAGCTGTAGCCCTTGCCAGTGGCAATCTCCCCCATGTCCTCAAAGTGAGGAGGTGAGCTCACCCATGCCTTCGGCCACCCGTGGAACACTACATCTTCGAGCACATGCTCCCTGATCTTTTCTGACTCCGCTGTCCACTGGTCGGCGCTAGTAGCCTTTGGAAGCTCAGGAACTCGTCCCTGCAGGTACTCCTGCAACTGGAACATCACGACCCGAGCGGACTGAATTCTCCTGCTCAGGATGGGTCCTACTTGCTCCGAGGTGCTGATAGCCACCGCAAAGGATGCTGTAAAGAAAAGCAGAACGACCGATAAATAACGAGCCTTCATAATCCCTCCCAAGCATGAGAATCTCGCTGTAAGCCCCTCAGCTTTCTATCTCGGCCTCCCGAGGCATTACCCAATCGGACCAACGTTGGCGAGCATCCGAACTATAGCGGCGTTCTGCCAGTGATTTCAAGAAAAATTGCTTTAATTTTTAAAAATAGTTCTTGACAAGTATGCAATACATTATAGAATCCCCGATATATCATCGATAGCTTGCGCGGAGGAGTGGTAATGAAAACCTTGGCTTACTTCCTTTCGGTTGTAATGATCCTTTCCTGTATCCCAGTCTTCGGTCAAAGAACGGCGGCAAGTATATCCGGAGTTGTCAGAGACCCGAGCGGCGCCGTTGTCCCGGGAGCGCGCGTTACCGCGATCCAGGTCTCCACGGGCGCCCACACTGCCGCACAATCCAATGCTAATGGCTTCTACGTGATTCCAAATCTTCAGCCGAGCGGCTATCGCCTTCTGGTTGAGAAAGTGGGGTTTGAAGCTTTCGAGCAGACCGGGATTACTCTGGTAGTAGGTCAAGCGGCAAGTGTCAATGTTACCCTCACGCTGGGGAAGCCGACCCAGCGAATCACGGTTTCCGGGCAGCCGCCCCTGGTGGATACGCGTACTCAGACGCTCAGCTATGCGATCACGCCGCAGTTTACAGAGCAACTGCCTTTGAACGGACGGAACATTCTCCAGTTGATCGCCCTAGCTCCTGACACCAGCGCATACGGAGGAGCCGGACCGGAGTATGCGAATCAGAGCGCCACTAATCCCGCGTCCTCGGCGGGGTTTGTTATGGCCAGCGGCTCGTCCCGGGAAAACTCGACTACCTTCTACCTGAACGGCTCACTCAACATGGATACATACACGCAAGTCGCCAACGTTTTCCCGAATCCGGATGCCGTCCAAGAATTCACCTTTGATACTAATTCTTACAATGCCAAGTTTGGCGGCTTGGGTGGTGGAATCGTCGACGCGGTCACCCGCGGTGGAACCAACCAATTCCACGGCAGCGCCTTCGAGTATGTGAGAAATGGCGCCTTGAACGCCAGGAACTTCTTCTCCGCCAGCCAGGATACCTTGAAGCGAAACCAGTTCGGGGGAAGCCTGGGTGGGCCCATCCAAAAGGACAAGACTTTCGGTTTTTTTTCCTTCCAGCGGACGACTTACCGATATGGTTCCACTGCGAATATCGTTTTTGTACCGACGCCCGCCGAACTGAATGGCGATTGGTCAGCTATTAAAACCCAACTCTACAACGACGAGCCCGGCGCTACAAGCTATGCGACCGACAGCACCAGGTTCATTACCGACTCGACGGTGCCTTTCCCGAATAACCAGATTCCCGTATCCCTGTACGAACCCTTAGCATTGAAGATACTGGCGTTAGTCCCGCCGGCAACCAACTCGACTACAGGCGAGCTT
>JASHTR010000518.1 GCA_030040455.1 Terriglobia bacterium
TTTGAAGCTGTGAAAAAAATTAAAAGACAAACAAAAAGCATCACGCAAAGCCGAAAAACAAGTTGAAAGTCAAAAGACTTAATCCTTTATAAATTTTCGACTCTCGACTTTAAGCTTTCAGCTTGTCTTGGCGGCTTGAAGCCGCCCCTACTCATTTTCAAGAGGAGGAGTGTAATTCCCGTCCCCTCCGTTTTTCACGTCACTCTGCTTGTGCATGTAGCGGATCGCGTTCTTCATGATCAGAAGGTTAGGCTCTCCCGCGCGATGGACCTTAATGCATCCCCGGTCATACCACTCAATGACGCCACGGATCACCTCGCCGGTGTTAAGCACCACCACCATGGGCGTGCGCGCTTGCATCTGCTTGATGTAGTAGAAGCTCTCGGCATTGGTTTGGTCCGGCGGGGTGGGTTTTTTCCGCTGTGGGCGCTGCCCCCCCATCTGGTCCTGGATGTCAGAGAGTGACGGACGAATCAGTTTGCGATTCACGTTGATGAACTCCTTAGAGCCCCGCGCCAAGCGAGGAGAAGCTTTGGGTCGCCGCAAAGGGAACACTGAACTGGAACAACCCCATCTTTAGATGAAGTTGCGGTCGGCTCGGGTTTTTCGTGCCTGATTAAGAACCCGGATCGCTAAGCTTATGATTGAAAAGTCTATCACGCCCGGTGGACGACCGCAATTTCAATTTGCCGCCCGGTCAGCGCCCGTATCGTGCCATCAATTCCGCCTCGGCCAGAATGTGGCTTCTCATTGCTGCCTCTACTTCCGGGCGCGTGGCGCCTGACCTGAGCTTCAGACGCGCATTCAAGGCATAGAGCCGGAAGAAGTAGCGATGGGGCTTTCCCGGCGGAGGGCACGGGCCGCCATAGCCAAGATCGCGGAAGTCGTTGGACCCTTGAACGCCTCCGCCTTGAATCTCCGCCGCCTTTGACACTGCTTCAGGAAGCTGCCGCGTCGTAGAAGGCAGGTTGTAGACCACCCAATGAACCCACGTGTGCGCCGGAGCGTCCGGGTCGGTCACGATAAGCGCAAAAGCCATTGTTCCTCGAGGAGGGCCGGTCCAGTTCAGGGCGGGCGAGACGTTTTCACCCGAGCAAGTGTACTTGCCGGGGATAAATCCGCCGGGCTGGAACGCCGAGGCTTGAAGCTGAAGCTTTTGAGGCCCGGCGCTCACGGGCCGGGCCAGCACCAGAATTTCCACGGCGGCGAGGGTGACCAGCACGCTGGCAAGCCTGAATCCGTATCCCCGGCGCTGGCGAACGACGGGCACGAGCGCTTTTACCGGACGCTTTTTGTCAAACTTCAGGGCAGCCGAAGCAGGGAAGAAAAATCGCTTCATACGCAGTCTCCCATTGAGTTGGCTTTTCTCCATCGTAGCATGGATCGCTTAGTATTCGATTTCCGGAACGCGGGTATCCGCCGGATCGGCCCAGCGGCGGTTGGGGATGGCCGGCGCCCAGCCGGGCCGCAACGGGTCCTTATCGTAAGGGTAGGGCCCGAGACGTTGATATGCTTCCTGGTATTCGGCCATCCGGTGCGGGTCGAGACGCACACCGAGGCCCGGGCTGGCCGGCACAGCAAGCTCGCCTTGCTCGTAACTCATCTTCCCGCCCTGAATAACGTCATCGCGGAGGTGGTGATAGTGAGCGTCGGCAGCGAAGGTTAAATTGGGGAGTACCGCGCCCAAATGAAGCATTGTGGCAAGCTGAATCCCCAGCTCACCGGAAGAGTGGACGCCCACTCCGAGTTGAAACGCGTCGCAAATGCCGGCAGCTTTTACACAAGGCCGTATCCCACCCCAGAAAGTTGTGTCGAGCAGGATCACATCAACCGCCGGGTTCAAGACGTTCGCCGCGAGTTGTTCGAAATTGATCACCACCGTATTCGTGGCCAGAGGAATGCGAAGCTTCTCTCTGGCTCGGCGCATCCCGTTTTGGCCAAAGACAGGGTCTTCCAGGTAATCGTTGTTCAAATCTTCGATCGCATGGCCGAACTCGATGGATTGCTCGGCAGACCAGACGCAATTGGGATCAAACCGCAAACGGTCTCCGGGCAATGCGGCGGCCAGCGCGCGGTAACACTGGAGCTCGTAGTCCGGCGCGAACACGCCGCCCTTGAGCTTGTGAGTCATAAAGCCATAGCGTTTCTTGAGGTGCTGCGCGTAGGCTACGAGCTGTTCTGCCGTGCGGACCTCGCCTCGGGCATCCCGCGGATTGGGGTAGCGAAAGAACAGGTAAGCGGCAAACGGCACCCGGTCTCTCAGGCGGCCGCCAAGAATCTCCGAAACCGGGACGCCCCACGCCTGGCCGAGGATGTCGAGGCAGGCAAACTCGATTGCGGCGAGGATTTGCGTGCGATTGTTATAAAGCGACGCGGTAGGATTTGCGATCAAGAACCGCAGCTCTTCGAGCTTTGCCGGGTCGCGGCCCGCCAAGTCTTGCTTCAATTGACGAACGACGCCTTCGGCGGATTCACCGCCGCCTCCGAGCTCACCGAGGCCAACGATTCCACCATCCGTTTCAACTTCCACAATCGTTCGCACGAAGCGGCCCCAGTGGCATCCATTGGCGTGGCGGAGCGGAGCCTCCAGCGGCACACTGACCGTGGTGGCTCGCACATCCACAATTTTCTGGTTTGCGGCCATACCGTTTTTTAGAATAGCAATTTTGGGGCGCTTTGGCGTATGGTAAATGATCGGGAAAGGGTGGCGGGCGCGGTAAGCCAGGGAACACAAGGCACAGCCTTGGGGTGAAGGTGGAAAGTGAAAACAAATCAGAAATCAGAAACTAGAAATCAGAACCCAAGCAGATAAACTTGTTGCTCTTGGCCTTCCCTTAGCGTCTTGGCGTCTTTGCGAGAGGAGATCAAAGGCACAGCCCTTCTGCAAGTCAGGCGGCAAAGCCGCTTGAGGGCATGATTTCGGCTTGGAAAATGTAGAAACTCCAGGAGCCGGAAGCAAGCTTCCTGCTCCTGGCGCAAGAAAAAACCCACGGCACACAAGCCGTGCCGCAGCTACCCCCTGGCGTCGCGAGCAAGCTCGCCGGCGCAAAGTGGCAGCAAGCTGCCGCACTCCAGAGGTGCTTCGCACCTGCGGTGCCGTACAATCTTACACTTCTGGGACTTTGAGCGGCTTGTCTGTTCGTCCTTGGAGAAAACCGCGGATTTTGAAAAGCGAGGAGCCTGCTACCCACAGGTCAATCGAAAATCCAAATCGCCGGAAAGGAAGCAAATCCAATGCGAAAAACGCTTCGATGGGTGCCTCTTGCCGTCGCCTTAACATTAGCCCTGGTTGCGCTGGCCAGCTTGGTGGTTGCTGGTTCCGGCAGGGCGTTTGCTGGCCAGGATAACGATAGCAGCAACACTCCGTCGCAACAGCCTCACGGCTATTCGCTGGCCAGTGTAAACGGAAGTTACGCCATTGTCGGCACCTATGCCGGAATTGAGGCGCTCGACCTAGGCGTCGTCGACTTTGACGGTCACGGAAACGTGAAGGGCACGGTGCTTGTGAACCAACCTAATCCGGATGGATCAAGAGAGATCGTCACGGTCGGGGTTGCGGGGACCTACTCCGTTAACAGCGATGGAACCGGAAAGATCGCGTTCGTGGTCAGTTTTCCCGACGGACATACAGCGAACGTGACCGAAGACTTTGTCATCACCAGGGCCAAGTCCCAAGGTGGGACGTTCATCGCAACTTCGATGACCGACGCGCAGGAGGAACCCAGTGTCGTCATTTCGGGAGATGTTTTCGTGACGCACGTTTACACGCGGCGCCCCGACTGACTGAGCGCTTTAATATACGAGGTGAGCCTTGGAATACCGCCATTTGAAGCATACCGACCTTAACGTTTCCCGTGTTTCGTTTGGGACCATGACGTTTGGCTCTCAGGTGGACGAGCCTACATCCCGGCGCATAGTGGACCGGTGCCTGGAGGCAGGGATCAATTTTTTTGATACCGCCAACGTCTATAACAAAGGGGAGGCGGAAGTCCTACTCGGCAAAGCGCTTGCCGGCAAGCGGGAAAAGGTGATTCTGGCCACAAAGGTGCGAGGCAAAATGGGCGATGGGGCGGAAGAGAGTGGCCTCTCTCGAGCCGCCATCGCTAAGGCCGTTGAGGCCAGCCTGAAGCGGCTGGGAACGGACCACGTCGATCTCTATTATCTTCATCAGCCGGATTACGACGTGCCGATCGAGGAGACGCTGGCGGCGGTCGCCGAGCTGGTGCGTGCCGGGAAAGTGCGATATCCGGCGGTTTCAAACTACGCGGCCTGGCAGGTGGCGGAAATCTTTTGCCTCTCTGAAAAGGAGGGCTACTTCCCGCCACGAATCTCTCAGCCCATGTACAACCTGCTGGCCCGCGGCATCGAAGAGGAATACGTTCCTTTCTGCAAGCGTTTTGAAATGGCTATCGTACCCTACAACCCGCTGGCCGGCGGGCTGTTGACGGGAAAATACAACAATGACCGCGACATGAAAGCCGGCGGACGATTCGATAACAACGCCATGTACCAGGATCGCTACTGGCACGAAGACACCTTCGCCGCCGTGGATGAGATCGCCGGGATCGCGCGCGACGCCGGAAAGACGCTGGTCGGTCTTTCCCTCCGGTGGCTGTTGAGCCAGCCGCACGTCGATTCCATAATCCTTGGGGCCTCGCGGATGGAGCAGCTTGAAGAAAACCTTCGGGCCTGCGAAGGGTCGCGGCTGGACGAAGCCACTCTCGCCCGCTGCGACGACGTTTGGAAGCGGCTGCGGGGAATCACGCCGAAGTACAATCGTTGAAGGGCCGCTATTTTGCATCCCGCCAGTTGCCGGCCACGCCCAGATCGACGCGCAGGGGAACGCGCAACGAAAAGACCCCTTCCATTTCCGCACGGGCTATTTCTGAAGCCGCGCTCACCTCGGCCTCCGGCGCCTCAAATACCAGCTCGTCATGGACGGTGAGGATGGTGCGCGCGCGCAGCTTCTCCTGCTTAAGCCGCGCATGAACTTTCACCATCGCCAGCTTCATTAAATCCGCAGCGGTTCCCTGGAGCGGCGTGTTCATGGCCTCGCGCTCGGCGCGGTTGCGCGCCGGAACGTCCGAGCCGCGGATCTCCGGAATGGGACGCAGGCGGCCGAACAGGGTTCGCACTTCGCCGGTTTCCCGCGCCTGCTCCACGCACCCTTTGAGGAATTCGTCCACCTTGCGGTAGCGACGGAAATATTCATCGATATACTGTTGGGCCTCGGATTTGCTGGTCCCGGTTCGTTGGGCGAGGCCGAAGGCGCTCAAGCCGTAAATCACGCCATAGTTGATGGCTTTCGCCATCCGCCGGTGATCGTGCGTTTGCAGGGCGGGCAGCACGCCAAAAAGCTCCTGGGCCGTTCGGGAATGGACGTCTTCGTTGAGAGAAAAGGCCTCGATCAAAAGGGGATCCTCCGACATATGAGCCAGAACCCGCAACTCAATCTGGGAATAATCCGCAGCAATCAGCCGCCCGCCAGGCTCCGCGACAAATGCCGAGCGGATGCGCAGGCCAAACTCATCGCCAATAGGGATATTCTGCAAATTCGGGTTGGAGGAAGAGAGCCGCCCGGTCCGCGATCCTGCCGAGTTGAACGTGGAGTGGAGGCGCCCCGTGCCGGGATGGATGTAACGCGGCAGCGCGTCCACGTAGGTGGACTTCAGCTTGGCGCGGGTCCGGTATTCGAGGACCTTCCGCGGGAGCTCATACTGTTCGGCAAGCGCCTCAAGCACGGAAGCGTCCGTGGAATACTGCCCGCTTTTCCGCAGCTTCTTGCCACCCGGAAGCTTCAACTTCTCGAAAAGGACTTCTCCAAGCTGTTTCGGCGAATTCACGTCAAAGGGCGCGCCCGCCAGGGTGTAAATCTCCATCGTCAACTCCGTGAGGCTCCTTTCAAACTCAACGGACATTTCCCCGAGAATCCGCGGATCAATTCTTACGCCCGCGATCTCGACATCCGCCAATACCTCCGCCAGCGGAAGCTCGATCTCTCGATAGAGCCGCTCGAGGCCTCGCTCGACGATTGCCGGGCGAAGCGTCTCGGCGAGCTGACGGAGGGCCGCGGCCGCCTCGGCCGGCGAATCGCCGACTCTCACGCCTTTCTGCCGGAGCAATACGTGCGAAAGTGAATGGGAGGAAGCGAGGGGATCGAGCAGGGAAGAATAAAGGAGCGTATCATCCCGGACGCCGGCCAGCGTTGCTTGCTCCTTTTTAAGAAGAAGATGAAGAAGCTTGGCGTTATGGGCAATCTTTGGGCGGCTCGCGTCGCCAAGGACGGGCTTGAGGGCGGCGAGCACGTGCGACGTTGGCGTGCCGAGTGGAATCGCCGCCTGTCGGGAGCCATCCGCCAGGCCAATTTCGACGAGCCGGGCGGAAAAGTCTTCGTCATCACCCTCAACCTTCACGGCTACGGCGAGAGCATCGGACGCTTGAAGTTGCCCGAACCATCTTTCCACAGCCTGTGGAGTGTCGAGTGTTTCAGATTCTGCCTGGCTGGTCACGACTGGGGCTGGCCCTGCCTCCTCCGTGAACTCCTTCATCAAAGATGCGAAACCGAGCTCCTGGCAGAGCGAGATGATCTCCTGGAGGTCCAAAGGATGCTGCGCGAGCTGCCGTGCGCGCGCGTCGAGGGGCACATCCGCGCGGATGGTGGCAAGCTCCCGGCTCAGCAGGGCTTCATTGCGAAAATCCCGAAGCGCCTCGCGATAACTCTGCTTCGGCACGCCCTCCCAGCCGTCCAGGGCTGCCTCCAGCGTTTGAAACCGCTGAATTAACTCCGTGGCTCCTTTCGGACCGATATAGCTGCGCCTCTTTGCGCCAGCCTCCAGCAGAGGCTCCTGGCCGGGAAGCGGGCGAGCGCCCGGAATGTTGTCGCTTGGGTCTCCGGTAAGAGCAAGCCAATCCACCACCTTTGACGGCTCAACCCCGATAATTTCCTTCACTTTCTCCGCGTCGCACAGCGTCTCGCCGTTGCGCTCTTTGGCGCTGCGCGAGGGCTTCAGCACCTTCACGCGCTCATTCACCAACTGGAAGAGATCCTCGTCGCCAGATACGATGAACACCTCCAGGCCTTCTTCAGCGCCTTGCCGGGCGAGCGTGCCGATAATATCGTCAGCCTCAAAGCCTTCCTTCTCAACAATGTCCACGCCGAGGGCCGCGCAAAAGCGGCGAACGTAAGGGAGTTGCACCGCAAGGTCGGGCGGAAAAGGCGGCCGGTTGGCTTTATAGACTTCCAGCAGCTTGTCACGAAACGTTGGCGCCGCCAGGTCGAACGCGGCGGCGACGTACTCCGGACGATGCTCCCGCAAGAGCTTGCGCAGAGTCCGCACAAAGATGAATACGGCCTGCGTCGGCACGCCCGTCGGCGACGCCAGCGGCACCTGCATGGGCGCGAAGAAGGCGCGGAAAACCAGCGACATGGTATCAATGAGAAAGAGCCTCTTCCGCGTTTCAGATTCTGGCAAAATTCACCTCCTGGTTTGACACCAGCGGGAGCCATCCGATAGTGTTGATGAAGAGGGACGAACAGGCGGCCCCTGCATCAAAAAGAGTATGCGCCGCGTTTATCTGGATAACAACGCCACTACCCCGCTTGCGCCGGAAGTGTTTGAGGCGATGAAGCCTTACCTGACCGACGCTTTTGGCAACGCCTCTTCGGTTCACTGGTACGGGCAGACGGCAAAGGCAGCGGTGGAGGAAGCGCGGGAAAGCGTGGCGCGCCTTCTCCATGCACAACCGGCGGAGATTGTCTTCACGAGTGGTGGCACCGAGAGCGACAATACGGCAATTTTCGGAGTTGCGGAAGCGGCGGCGGAGCGGGCGCCGGGCCGGCCGGTCCACGTGATTACGACGACGATCGAGCACCCTGCCGTGCTCTACTCCGCGAAGGCTTTAGAGGCTCGGGGCGTGAGGGTTACTTTTGCGCCGGTGGGCGCTGAAGGCACCGTGGATCCGCAGGAAGTCGAGCGCGCCATCACCCCGGAAACAGCGCTCATTTCCGTCATGCACGCGAACAACGAGCTCGGAACGCTCCAGCCGGTTGAGGAAATCGGCCGTATTGCGGCCGAGCACGGTATCCCCTTTCACACCGATGCCGTGCAATCTGCCGGCAAGATTTCGCTCGACGTTCGGAAGCTCGGCTGCAGCCTGCTTTCAATCTCCGCCCACAAACTCTATGGGCCCAAGGGCGCAGGCGCGCTTTACGTGCGCAAGGGCACGCCCTTTCGTCCGTTCATTTACGGCGGCCATCACGAGCGCGACCGCCGTGGTGGTACCGAGAACGTTCCCGGCATTGCCGGCTTGGGCAAAGCGGCGGAGTTGGCGCTGGAGCGCCTTGTGGAGGATTCGAAGGTCGTGGCCACGTTGCGTGACTGCCTGGAAGAAGGCCTTCTCGAAAAAGTACCCGGCACAGCCGTCAACGGCCGCCATGCCCGGCGCGTGCCCAACACCACCAGCATGAGGTTCGAAGATATTGAGGGGGA
>JASHTR010000519.1 GCA_030040455.1 Terriglobia bacterium
TGGCGCAGTCCTTCTCACTCGCCGCGGTGTCAAAGTCGAACGCTGTTTTCGATCTCGAAAAGCTCGCATGGATGAACGTCGAGTATCTGCGGCATCTTCCCTTGCCGCGCCTCGTCTCCCTGGCACGGGCAGAGCTTGAGTCCGCCGGAATTGTCCTGGACGAGGAGAAGCTGGAGGGCATTGCAAAATCGGTCTCATTGCTTCAAACCCGCGCACGCAGCCTGAAGGATTTTTCCGGCTCTGGCCGCGCCTTCTTTACGGACGACTTTAAATACGATCCCGAGGCGGTAAAAAAATTCTGGAAAGACCGCTCCCTGGCCGACCTTCTGGACGCCCTTGCCGCGCGGCTGAACGAGCTACCGGTATTCGAAGCGGAATCGTCCGAAAAGTGCCTGCGCTTGCTGGCGGAGGATGAAGGGGTGAAGGCCGGCCTTCTCATCAATGCGTCGCGCGTCGCGCTCACCGGCCAGGCCGTTGCGCCTGGGCTGTTTGAGGTAATGGTGACATTGGGAAAGGTCACTGTCGTCAGCCGCATTCGCCGTGCGGCGCAATACCTGCGAGACGTTTAAAAGCAAGTAACGCAAGCAGCGCCGCAACCAAACCCAATATCATTTCGGAAGAGCGAAGCGGTCCTCAGCCTGGCGTCGGCTAAATCCCGTGAAGTGCCCGGCTTTGACATGGCCGCGGCGGGAAAGGAGCGTTTACAAGCCCGCTCCGCGAACGATAGAATGAATATTCTAGCGCTTTAATCTCAATGTCTGAAGTCACGGTAATCTATCCCGGGTCGTTTGACCCTATTACCAACGGCCACCTGGACCTCATCCAGCGGGGGAGCCACCTGTTCAGTCGTCTCATTGTTGCAGTGCTCACCAATCTTGAAAAGGAGCCACTTTTCAGCGTGTCGGAGCGCGTGGAAATGCTCGAAAGCGTTACCGAGGATATGGCAAACGTTTCCGTCGATACCTTCAGCGGCCTGCTGGTAGACTATGCCAGGAGGAAGAGAGCTGGAGTCATCCTGCGAGGGGTGCGGGCCTTTTCGGATTATGAGTACGAGCTCCAGATGGCGCTCATGAATCGAAAACTCGATTCGAAGCTCGAGACGGTGTTCCTGATGCCCGCCGGGGAGTTTCTTTACATCAGCTCGCGTCTGGTTAAAGAGATCGTTCACCACGGCGGCCCCGTGACGGGGCTGGTGCCTGCACTCGTCGAGGAAAGACTGAAGCAGAAGTTTCCGGCAGCAAGTGACAAGAGATGAGAGGTGAGAGACGAGAGGCAAGCAAAAAGCCCGAGCCTGTCTCGCGTCTCTCACTTCTCGTCTCTTGCCTCTCATGAAATCAAAATCGAGGTAGCCATGCAATTTTCCGAACGTATTGGAAGGATTTCCGTCTCGCCTACCCTGGCTGTGGTGCAGAAAGCGACGAAGCTCAAGGCGAGCGGCATCGATGTGGTGGATTTCGGAGCCGGGGAGCCGGATTTCCCGACGCCAGAAAACGTCAAGCAAGCCGCCATTCAGGCGATCGACCAGAACTTCACAAAGTATACGCCTACGGGCGGCATTGCCGAGCTGAAGCAGGCCGTGGTCGAGAGGCACGCGAAGGACTTCGGCTCGAACTACAAGGCGGAAGAGTGCCTGGTGACGGTGGGCGGCAAGCAGGCTGTCTTTGAGGCTGCGGTAGCATTGCTCAATCATGGCGACGAAGTGATCCTGCCGGTTCCCTTCTGGGTTTCGTTTCTTGACGTTGTGAATTACGCCGGCGGCAAGCTGGCTCTCCTCGAGACGCGGGAGAACGAGGGCTTCGCTATACGGGCCGCGGCGGTTGAGAAGCTGATTACTCCGAAAACTCGCATGTTGATCGTGAACTCGCCGAGTAATCCTACCGGAGCGGTCGTGCCGCCGGAGGAGATGGAAAAATTGCTGGCCCTCGCCGTGAAGCACGATTTCCTTTTGATGTCCGACGAGTGCTACTGCCATTTTCTTTATGACGGCCGCCCGCCTTATTCGCTGGGCGTCTCGCGAAACCGCGAGAACCTGTTGATTGTAGGCTCGCTTTCGAAAACCTACTCGATGACCGGCTGGCGGGTGGGCTATGCCCTGGGTGCGACGCCCTTGCTCGGTGCCATGCTGAAACTGCAAAGCCATTCAACTTCCAATCCCACCTCTATCGCGCAGAAAGCGGCGGTGGAGGCGCTGCGAGGGCCGCAGGAATCCGTCAAAGCGATGCTTGCCGAGTACGCCCGACGCAGAGATAGAATCGTGGCGGGGCTGCGTTCGATTACGGGCGTCGAATGCGTGATGCCAGAAGGCGCTTTTTACGTGTATCCCAATATGGGGCCGGCGCTGGAAAAGGCGGGCCTCTCGGATTCAACGACGCTCGCCGAACGGCTGCTTGAGGAGGTTCATGTAGCGGTGGTTCCAGGGCCGGCGTTTGGCACGCGCGAGCACGTTCGCATCTCCTACGCCACATCCCAGCAACAAATTGATGAGGGACTGAAAAGGCTTAAGCAGTTCATCGCCGAACTTCGTCCGGCCTATGCCCAAGCTCGATAGTCCGCTCGAACTTTCTCCTGTCTTCAAGCCGAAAGTTTGGGGACGGCGCAACCTTGCGCCCTTGTACCCTGATTCGTGGACCACGCGCCGGGGAAATACCGTCACCATTCGGCGCCCTCGGCGCGAGAGCCTGGAAAGCAACCTCATCGGCGAAGTCTGGCTGACTGACGATCGAGCAACCTTCCTGAACGGTGCGCTCGCCGGAATGACGCTCGCGGACGCCTGCAAGCATCACGTCCAGGAGCTCTGTGGCCAATGCACCAGCGACGGGCGGTTTCCCATTCTTGCCAAATTCCTTTTCACCGAGGACTGGCTTTCGGTGCAGGTGCATCCAGACGATGATTACGCCCGCGCCCACGAGCACGGAAGCCTCGGCAAGTGCGAAATGTGGTATGTCATCAGCCGCAAGCCCGGATCCGAGCTGCTGCTCGGACTGAAGCCGGGCGCTTCCATCCAGGATCTCGCATCCGCCCTTCGCCGCGGCACCGGCCCGGGGTTGCTTCAGCGATTTAAGCCGGGTGCCAGCGAAGCCCTCTTCGTACCGCCTGGCGCCATCCACTCTTTAGGTCCCGGCCTGACGCTTTTTGAGGCCGAGGAAAATTCTGACGTTACTTATCGCCTGGACGACTTTGGGCGTAAGGGGCTCGACGGCAAGCCACGCCCATTGCACCTGAGGAAAGGACTCGAAGTCGTCCGGCCCGGCTTGCCGGCTTTGAGAAACCTCCCGCATTGCGAATTACACGAGCGTTACGGCGTGCGTCGTCTCATCCTGGCCTGCCCGTTTTTTGCGGTGGAGGAGCTGCAACTGAAAACTGTCGCTTCCGGTAAAGGAAGCCGGTCGCGCGTCGAGGCGCTCACCGTGCTTTCGGGCGAAGGTCGCATAGAAACGGCGGCGGGCTGGTATGCCTTGCGCGCGGGAAGCATATGGCTCATTCCACCCGCCACGTCCGCATATCGACTGGTTCCGGAAACGCCGACGCGGATTTTGAAATTCTATGTCCCCGACCTGGAAGAAGATTTTCGAAAGCCGCTCGCGCAAAATGGAGTAGCATCCGAAGGCATT
>JASHTR010000520.1 GCA_030040455.1 Terriglobia bacterium
CCGGCAAGGATTCAAGCTCCGGCACGTTCGAAGAAGCAGGACGGCAGATCGACGTTCCACCGACGCTTGCTATCGCCGCTTTGGGTCGCGTGCCGGACGTTAAGCGCATCGTCACCAAGGAGTTCAAAAAGCCCGGAAACAAGCTGCTCGCGGTGGGTTACGCGGGGGGAGAGGCGCTGGGTGGAAGCGTTTACGCCGACTGCTTCGGCCAGCGCGGGGATCGCTTGTTCGATGCCGGGGGAGCCTCTCTGCTTCGCGCGCTCTGGGACGCTTTGCTCGATCTGCACGCCAAAGCAGGCTATTTCTCGGCTGCCCCGATCGGCGAAGGAGGAATGTTCCTTCGCCTGTTTGAAGCCGCGTTGGGTTCAGGGCTGGGCGCTCGCGTGGAGATGAAGTCCCTGGCTGGGGATTCGGGCGCTCGCGAGGATGGAATTCTTTTCGGCGAATTCATCGGCTCCGTCATACTTGAAGTTTCTCCACACTTCACCGGCTTTCCCGCCGGAGTTCCCTGGCGGGTCATCGGCGAAGTCACTGGCGAATCCGAAATTATACTGGCTCGAGGAGGGAAAGTGTTTTGGCAGGATGACGTCTCGCATCTGGCGACCATCTGGAGTAAACCGTTTCGGGCGGCCGTGGAGTGAGCGGGGCGGTTACGGTCATATTGTACGCGCCCGGCACGAATTGCCACGAAGAGACCGCCGCGGCGCTGGAACGCGCGGGCCTTGAAAGCAGGGTGGTGCTCCTATGCGACCTGATCGAGGCGAGGGCGCGCCTGAGTGATTACCAGGCGATGGTGATTCCCGGGGGGTTCTCCTACGGAGATCACCTGGGGGCCGGGCGCGTTTTCGCCACCATGCTGGTGGCGCGGCTGGGCGACGCCTTGACGGAATTCCTGGAGGATGGAAAGCCCCTGCTCGGCATCTGCAATGGTTTTCAGGTGCTGGCGGAAACCTCGATTTTGCCCTGCCGATGGTTCTCGCAGCGCGGCATGGCGCTGCTGGCAAATCAATCCGCACGGTTTGAGGATCGCAAGGTCCGGTTGCTGGTCTCCGAACCGGAGTCTTTGTGGACGCGGGGCCTTGTTGGCCAGATATTGGAGATGCCTTCCGCACACGGCGAAGGCCGCCCGCTGTTCGCTGACTCTGCCCCGCGCCGCGCGGTGCTAAGATACGCCGACGCCTCGGGCGCCCCTGCCGCTTCCTACCCTGATAACCCTAACGGCGCTCCGGACGCCGTGGCCGGCGTGGTTGGCGAAAAGGGATTGGTTCTCGGCCTCATGCCCCATCCTGAGCGCGCATCGTTGCCCACGCACTATTCCCAGGACGGATTGAAACTCTTCAAAAATCTTGCCTGTTGGCTGCGAGCGTAGTAGGTCAGGGTTACGTCAAAGTCGCGTCGGTATGGAGTGCGGAAGCGAGCTTCCGGCTCCTCGAGTTTCTACATTTTCCGAGCCGAAATCATGCCTTCAAGCGGCTTTGCCGCCTGACTTGCGGAAAGGCTCAGCCTTTCCAGCCACTCCCGGTCACCCGTTAACCGTGTCTACCGGGCTTTGTGGGATGCGCATGGAGCCGACAAGCTCGGAAAGATGAACCCGGTGGCGCTGGCAATAGTCATAAAGCCCATCGACGATTCGGAGGGCCGTTTCCGGAGCATAGAAATTGGCGGTACCCACCTGCACGGCGCGGGCGCCCGCGAGGATGAATTCCAAGGCGTCCTCGGCGCTGGCAATGCCTCCGATGCCAACAATCGGAATCTGGACAGCGCCAGCGGCCTGGTAAACCATGCGTAGCGCCAGCGGCTTGATCGCCGGACCCGAAAGCCCCGCCGTGACGTTCGAGACCCGGGGAGTGCGCGTCTCAACGTCAATGGCCATGCCTACAAAGGTGTTCACCAGGGTTAGGGCGTCTGCGCCCGCCCCTTCCGCGACGCGGGCGAATTCCGCGATGTCCGTCACATTTGGGGAGAGCTTCACCCAGAGCGGAAACCTCGACGCGCGCTTGGAAGCCGCGACCACTTCCGCTGTCAGCCGGGGGTCGCTTCCGTAAACCATGCCGCCACAACGCGTGTTGGGGCACGAAATATTCAGCTCGTAAGCGTCAATACCCTCACCGGCGTTGAGAATTTCGATGCATCGGACGTAATCCTCCGTTTGGTATCCAAAGACGTTCACCACGCAACGCGCGCGAAGCGCGCGAAGGAAAGGAAGCTTTTCCTCAAGGAATTTTTTTGCCCCTACGTTTTGCAGGCCGATGGCGTTTAACATGCCCGCTTCGGTTTCATAAATGCGGGGAGGGGGATTGCCGGGCATCGGCTCAGCGGAGATACCCTTCACGACAATGCCGCCGAGCCGGTTGAGATCCATCAGCCTGGCAAACTCCTGGCCGTAGCCAAACGTCCCGCTGGCGGTGAGAACTGGATTCTGGAAGTGAACTCCGGTGATGGTTGTGTCGATACAAGGAGAAAACGCTTCATCCGCAGATTTCGCAGGATCCTCCCTCACAAGCTCGGGAGCCCCTTGGGTCCCTCGGGATGACAGGCTGGGCGAGTTTTTCAGCAACCGAGTGACGTTATCCATAAAGCGGGCTTGTCAAACAATCTGTGTCAGCCGCGCAATCCGCGGATCAGGTCTTGGGAATGGTCTCCTTTTCCCAAATCACGTGCTCAGCCCAAAATACCGGCCCCTCCGTGCAGACACGCTGGTAGGCGCTGTGGCCCGTTCCATTCACGTGAATCGAGCAGCCCAGGCAGACGCCCAGTCCGCAGCCCATGCGGTTTTCCATGGAAACCATGCAGGGATGGCCGTAGCGTTCTGCCAACTCGACCGTTGCCTGAAGCATGGCCCACGGTCCGCAGCCCATCAGCAGAAACTTCCTGTCACGACAATGCTCCAGATAATCGGCAAGCGGCCGCGTGACGTAGCCTCGATGGCCGCATGAGCCATCTTCGGTGGCAAGAATAGCCTCGCTGATGAAAGGCGCAAAATCTTCCCGGCCCACAAGGTCCCACTGCGTCCGGCCGCCAAAAAAGAGGCGCTGGCGAATGCCCGCTCGCGCCACAGCTTTTGCCGGAAGCAGCAGCGCGGCGATGCCAATGCCGCCGGCGACGTGCAGCACTTCGTCCGCCCGCCTTGCGCGGTCCAGATATTCTTCCTCAAAAAAGCCGTGCCCAAGAGGAGCCAGAAGACCTACTCTGTCGTCCGGCTTGAGCTCGGCCATCAAACGCGTGCCGCGCCCTACAACCTTATAGAGGAGTTGAATGAGCTCAGGGGAGTGGCCATTTTCGGAACCGCGCGCAGTCGCCGTGGCGGGCCTTACGTCATAAATGCTCATGGGCCGACGCAGCAATACATCCGAGCGGCCCGCCAGGCGCACCATGGCGAATTGCCCCGGGCGAGTCACTCTCGCCGGGCGCGGAGCATGAAGACTCAAAACGAAGTGGCCGCCCGAGAGAGGCTGGTTTTCCACGACGCGCGCGATTTCATCCGGCATTATGTTGATGTTAGCAGAGCGGCTATAATCTGTCATTCTTGACATGAACGTGATCCTTCGCTGGAGCCGATAATGGGTTTACTGCGCGATCTTCTTCTTGCCGCCTCTCAAAGCCAGTGGTTGCAGGAGCAGGCGTCGCGCCGCCGCTTTGGATGCCGCGCGGTTTCCCGCTTTATGCCGGGCGAGCACGCT
>JASHTR010000521.1 GCA_030040455.1 Terriglobia bacterium
CGCGCGGCTCAAACGGAGGAGGCAGCCCGGGCAGATAACACCGTTAGCCTGAAGCCAGCTTTTGCAGCGCCTGGAGAGGATCCGCGAGGTCTTCTGAGCGGGAGGCGCAGAGGGTGGCGTGGCCCAGCTTCCGGCCGGGTCGAGGCTGCTTGCCGTAAAGATGAAGGTGGACGCCGGCCATTTGAAGCACGGCGGCAGGGTCCGGAACCGTCCCGATGAAATTCACCATCGCGGAGCAACCGCAAGCCTCCGTCGAGCCGAGCGGGAAGCCGCAAACGGCGCGCAGATGATTCTCAAACTGGCTGGTTGCGGCGCCTTCAATGGTCCAGTGGCCGGAGTTGTGGACGCGCGTGGCCATCTCATTGGCGAGGAGCTCGCCTTTGGCCATGAAAAATTCGATCGTAAGCACCCCGGCATAATTCAGGGCTGAAAAGACTTTCCGGGCATAAGACTCAGCGAGCTGCTGAAGATCGGTAGAAACGTCATTGGCAGGTGCAATCGACCAGCGCAGGATGCCGTTGCGATGATGGTTTTCGGTGAGTGGATAAAAGGCCGTCTCGCCTTTACGCCCTCGCGCCGCGATAAGCGAAAGCTCGCGCTCAAACTGCACGAAGCTTTCCAGGATGACCATGGATCCTTTCAGAGTATTCCACGCATCGGTCACCTCCTCCGCCTTGCGGACGATCGCCTGCCCTTTGCCGTCGTAACCCCAACGCCGCGTTTTGAGAATGGCCGGAAAACCGGTGGATTCGAGGCCCCGCTGAAGATCATCGATCGAATTGACGGGGAGGAACGCCGGGGTGGGAACACCCAAGGCCTTGAAAAAGCTCTTTTGTGCAAGCCGGTCCTGGGCAACCTCAAGCGCCTGGGGTGGCGGAAGGAAGCAGGGAACCCGGGCCGCCAGATCGTGAGCCGCAGGGGCGGGCACGTTCTCAAACTCGTAGGTTACAACATCGAGACGCTCTGCAAAACGGCGGAGGGCTTCCTGATCGTCAAAATTGCCTACGGTGCATTCCGCCACCTGGGCGGCGGGCGCGTCGGCGGCGTGGTCATAAAACCGCAACCGCAGCCCGATGGGGTAGCCGGCAAGAGCCATCATTTGACCTAGCTGTCCGGCTCCTAAAACTCCAATTCTGATCATGGCAGGAAAGAGGATTGAGGTAGCGAGGACCTGCTGTTTAGCTCCGCGGCTTTTCCTTGTCCCTCTCGGACAAACCGCAGACCTTGCGAGGCAGGCCTGATGCGCTACTCAGGGTTGGGATGATCCAGCACCGCCTGTGTTTGATGGTCCCGGAAGCGCCGCAAAGCGTTCCGAACGTGAGGGTGCTTGGCACCAAGAATCGACGCGGCGAGGAGAGCGGCGTTTTTGGCGCCAGTCCTGCCAATGGCCAGCGTCCCCACCGGGACGCCGCCGGGCATCTGGACCATCGAAAGGAGGGAATCCACGCCATGCAGTGCCTTGGATTCCACCGGAACGCCAAGCACCGGCAACACCGTCTTCGACGCCACCATTCCTGGCAGGTGCGCGGCGCCTCCGGCACCGGCGATAATGACTTCCAGGCCGCGGCCTTCCGCGCTCGCGGCGTATTCAAACATGGCGTCGGGTGTCCGATGAGCGGAAACCACCCGCGTCTCGAAAGGCACGCCAAGCTCCTTGAGGGTTTCTGCGGCATCGGCCATCGTCTCCCAGTCCGAGCGGGAACCCATGATAATGCCGACCAATGGTTTTGCACTTTGAGTCAAGAGATTGATCTCGCGTCCCGCGCGGGGCACCGCAGGGGGGGGCGTGAGGAGATGGCGCGAGCCATGCCCTCGCGTTCTTCGTGCGAATCGCTAATCCTCGCCTTGATCCTTTGTGAAGCAGGGTTTCCCGTCGATTTCGAGAAGCTTTTCAAGATGGACCCAGCGGTGATGATTGGAAACTTTCCGAACCAGCTCCATGACCTGCTCGTCGGAAAAATCCCCGTTTCCCGAGCGCGACACAAAGCGGCAGCGCCAGTGGTCCACGCAATCTGTGATGGCGCCGACGGCGGGATACACCTTGGTGCCACGGTTTGAAATCAGCTTCAGCTTGAAGGGGGTGTCGGCGGAAAGCCGTTCAATCTCCGGCCCAAGCTGATCGGCGTTTTGGGCCGATTCCACGAACACATCGACGCCAGTCACTTTCTGGGTTTTGGGCGTCACTAGATCGGGACGGGCGGAGATCTGGGGCAGCCGGAGCGGCTGGTGCGCTCGCACCTTCCATTGGCGGGCTTTGCGGCCCAGATTCTCAATGATCGCGTCGGTATATGCGGAAGTGGATGCTCCCTTGTCGTATCCCACCACGTCGCCGGTTCGCGCTTTGCCCTCTTCAAGGGTCACGAGCACCGCGTGTTCGATCTTATCTGCGGCCTCAAATTCGCCCAGATGCCGCAGCATCATGACCGAGGAGAGGATGAGCGCGGTGGGGTTGACGACGTTCTTGCCCGCGTATTTCGGCGCGGAGCCGTGAACGGCCTCAAAAATGGCAACGTCGTTACCGAGGTTGGCCGAAGGCGCGAAGCCGAGACCGCCCACCAGGGCGGAAGAGAGGTCGCTGATAATATCGCCGTTCATGTTCGTGGTCACAATCACGTCGAACTGCTCCGGCTTTTTAACCAACTGGTGGGCGCAGTTGTCGATGATGATGTGGCTGGCCTGGATCTCCGGGTATTCCGGCGCGATTTCTTCAAAGGTCCGCTTCAGCAGACCCTCCGTGAGTTTCATGATGTTGGACTTTGTCGCGCAATGTACCCGCTGGCGACCCTCCGAGCGCGCGAATTCAAATGCCAGCCGGACGATCTTTTCACACCCCTTGCGGGAGATCAGCTTCAACCCCTCGGCGACGCCGGGGGTTTGCATGTATTCAATGCCGGCGTAAAGGTCCTCAATGTTCTCCCGGACCACCACCAGGTCCACGCCCCTTCCACTGTAAGGAGTGGGCACGCCGGGCAGTTCGCGGACGGGGCGAATGTTGCCGTAGGTTTCAAAAAGTTTGCGCAAAGTGACGTTGGCGCTCTTCTCGCCGTAACCAACCGGAGTCGA
>JASHTR010000522.1 GCA_030040455.1 Terriglobia bacterium
AAGCTCGACCGCCAAAGGCTGATCTTCTGGCTGATCAACGGCAGCCTGGTGCTCGACATGGCGAGCTACGTGGCCTTGTTCACGACCGGTAACCCCTTCTTTGGTTTCACGCTGGAGCTTTCCTATCTGCTCATGGTGCTCTGGCCGGTACTGCTCGTCATCCAGTTGCGCATCTTTACCCGCACCAGCCAACCTGACCGCAGTTGGAAGTTCATCCGGGCGGCTTATGTTTGGCTGCTGATTGCCATGGCCATGATGCCTCTTCTGATGCCTTATAGTGCCTGGGAAGGAGAAGGCTTTTCCCACGCCTTCTGGGGCGCGCATCGGCACGCTTTCACCGTCGGCTTTATCAGCATGATGATTGTGGGTGTTTCATCGCGCGTCGTGCCGATCCTCGCTGGAGTTGACTCGAAACATCTCACGTCGCTCTGGGGACCTTTTATTCTCCTTAATACAGGCTGCGCCGGTCGCGTGATACTGGAAATCCTCACCGACTCCGCTCCTCGCGTAGCGTATCCTTTGATTGGAATTACAGGCTTTCTGGAATTGGGGGCGCTGGCGTGGTGGGGGATCGGTCTGTGGCATGTGATGAACCTCTCAAAGACCCGTCGTGCAAGCGTGCTGCGCGTCCCCGTTCCCCTGGGGGCGCAATAGCATTGCTCGCTGCAGGTGTAAAATCCGGCAAAATCGCATCACTCACCAACGAGTAACCCAGCGGATGACGCGCGCGGAAAACGGCCCGACCTTTGGAATTCCACGGCATCATCTGACGCGCAGAAGGAAAAGCACGCTGAGCCATCCGATGGCAACCAGCATGACTGCCTCGACCAGGTCAAAGATAATAATGGCCTGGTTTAGCCTCGGAGCGTATCCCGCATCATCTCCTGGTGAGCTGCCAAGCTGAACTTTCCCGAACTCACCGGATAGCCAGACTCCCAGGTGAATGGTTGCGAACAGAACGGTCAGTGTTTTCCACGCGACCGCTCGCCATATCGGCCAGGCCGCGAGGCTGAGCACCCAGTACAATGCCTCCACCCGCAACGCCCGCCGGGGAGGAAATTGTTTTTTGATCCACGAGCCCCCCGCTCCTCTCCAGGCCTTGAGGATCGTTGCAGTGGAAAGGTGAATGAGCAGCATCGGCAGCGTGTACGCCGCAATGATGAGGGCAAGAATCTTCATGGTGTGTTGCGCTGCCGATGAAAGACGGCCGCAGGGATCCCGATAACCGCCGTTACTTCCGCCCGGTGCGGCGGGGCTGCCTCCGGCTGAAAAACTTGTTGAGTTCGATGATCAGATGATCCAGATTGACCCCATCAGCCACAGCGGCCTCGGCAAGGCTGAGAGAACGGGGGATCGCGCGTCTTCCGGCAAGCGTTCTTAAACCTTCGCGGATCAGAAGAGACTTTGTTTCCGGGAAGCTGGCGACATACCAGTAAAGCGGAAGCTTCGCGCTCACGCCACTCGCCGAAAACCAGGCCGGCATGGGCTGCGCGAGCGTCGTCACCAGGTTAATAACAAAGGCGATCACGGCCGCTAATTCCAGAAAAGCTGAGAAAGGCAGGAGGCTCCAGAGCGGTCCTCCGGTAGAATAGGCCACCGCTTCACTCAAAACCCGCAAGAGGCACCCGACACTCAAAAGCCACAGGCTCCCCGCCATGAGCCGGACGCTATAGAGCTCGCGGCCATTCAGGAAAGATGGCAGGATTCGCGGGGCCAAGGAAAAGATCAACGTGGCAATAAAGCCCACCGTGATCGCATGGCGCGATGCCCCACCGAGACCAGAGACCTGCGGCATAAGATCTGCCGCCACTCCCAGGGCGGCGCCAATCGCCAGCCAAACGTATGCCAGCCGTATAAAAGCAGGGTAGTGCCGGTAAACGCCGGCGAGCTTCGCAGGCCGCGCGGAAGCATGGAAAATCCGTACCTCCCGGATCGCGTAAACCGCCAGCGCCAGCGCCAGAACGTCTGCGAGCAGGAATTGCTGCGCCAAGGCGCTAGCCACCAGCACGCCAACTCCGATCGAGAGCCAGCGCGCCGCCTGATGCACCGGAGTTTCGAGGCCGAGGAAGATTGTCACAAACCGCGTGCTGTATCCCCACGCCACCGCAACTGCGAAGCCCCAAAGCGCAATCAGGAGAAACGTGCGATCCTGCAGCGGAGGGAACAGAGGAGCGCTGCCTCGGACGGACACCTGGATCGAAACAACCAAGTTGAAGATAAGCGCCACGCCGAGCGCACTGAACCCACAAAGACCCAGCCAGGAACCCAAATCCTTCGGCTTCTTCCTGCTGCTTCCACCCCTGAAAACCAGGACGCGTTGTGCCAGCGCGTATGCGGCAAGCTCTAAGATCGCCGAGCCGACCAAGCCCAGGCGCCATTCCCGCGCGCCGATGCCCGCCCACCATCGCCAGGCGACGCCTACCGTCCAAAGCACCCAGATCGTCCACACGACCCCAAACTTCTTTAACGGACGCCCACGGAATTTCGGCAACACGTAAAGCGAGATACCCAGGATGAAGCTGCCGACCCATCCGAATAACTGGGCGTGGCCGTGGGCCTGGATCCATGCCGTGCTCGCTGCCGTCGCGGCGTGGTGCTCCGAGATAACAATCAGGTTCCAGACACCGAGAAATGTTCCCGGAAGCGCAAGGAAGGCAAGACCAGCCAGGATAAAAGCCGCCAGAGCCCTGGCGGCGTGGTGCTCGGGAGAAGGGTCGCCAACATCCGCCTCCTCTTCGCGGTCTCGCCGGTAAGCCAGCCGCCATGCCTCCGGCAACTTCTCATCGTTAACGGCGGTCTCGTTCATCACCCGAAGCAGCTCAGGACATCAACTCAATTACGAAGCTATCGAGACCATCTGAGCATTCGGCGGGAGTGGGTTCAATGACTTCGGTCACAGAGGTATTTGACGGGCTCGAGCCAACGGCCGGCGGTCGTCAACGGCCCCGCATTCATCCGCGCTCTTCGCTTTCTTCCACCTCCGCTTCAAGTCTTCCCAGGTCCCGCACCGTCACCGCTTTCCCGTGGACGTGGATGATGCCCATGGTCTGAAGCCGGCCAAGGTTCCTTGACACAAGCTCGCGAACCGTCCCGATCTGCGCTGCCAACTCCTGGTTGGTTGACGACAGATGGATCGTGATGCCACGCTCTGTCTCCTTTCCTTCGGTCTTTGCCAAACGCAAAAGAAGCGCTGCTAAACGGTGGCGCACGCTTGAGAAAGAAAGCTCATTGATGAGATCGACCATCGCGCGCAGCCTTGATCCCACAACTTTCAGCACTTTCAGTCCGACCTCAGGGTGCTCCAGGAAAAGCGACTGAAAGTCCTTCTTGCGGATAAGCAGTAGCGTGGACTCACTAATGGCCGCGGCAGAAGCGGGGTAATCCCCACCGTCGAAAACCGGCAGCTCCGCGATGGAATGCCCTGCATCCTCGATGGTTAGGATTTGTTCGCGGCCGGTGTGTGAAGTCTTGAAAATCTTGAGTTGTCCCGACTGAATCACATAGAGGCCCTCACATGCGTCACCTTCGACGAAGACCGTCTGGCCCGGCGCGTAATGCAGCTTGACCGCTCGATCCAGAAGAAATTTCATCTCCGTTTTAGACAGGTCTTGGAAAAGCGGGATGTGCTTTAACGAAGCATGTTCGGCTAAAGTCATTGATTTGTAGGGTTACTTCAAGAAAGAATCTCGATTCGACCTCGCCCACGGTTCTCATCGAGCTTCTAACCCGTCTATTGTTTCGGAAGACGCGGTGCTTTGCAAGCAGACGCATCGGGTCGCTACCATCTTCCGGAAGTGACGGCCGCCGCGGAGGCCGGATCATCACCGCCAACGTAGCTGGAGGCTTCTTTAAATATTCTGTCTGGGAGGTCGGGCCGTCATCGTGGCGCTCGAACCCGAATCGAAGATGCGCCGATACAAGTCTTCGCCGTAGCTCGTTGGTAACGGCTCACCTGGGGTCAGTCGAAACGTCCGCCGGCCGTCGGCAAGCCTTTCGGCGCGAAGGAATAGCGCGGTATCCATCTTCGCGAGGTAAAAACTCTGCGCCAAATCGAACAGGTGGGTTACATAAAACACTTTAACACCAGCTTCCACGAGAGCCCGGACAATCTGTCGCGCGATCTCTGAGCCTTCCCTTTCGTTTGTTGACGCAAATGATTCGTTCAACAGAACGATGCTGTTCGGAGCCAGGTTGTCCACAATAGAGCTCATCCGGCTGAGCTCTTCGTCGAGCTTTCCGCTCCTCATGCTGGCGTCCTCTTCCCGCTTGAAGTGCGTAAAAATACCGTGACCAACATTGGCACGGAACGACTCGGCCGGAACAAACATGCCGCACTGCGTCATCAATTGGGCAAGCCCGATGCTGCGTAGGAACGTCGACTTGCCTCCTCGATTGGCGCCGGTGATCATCACGAGCATCTTGCCCTCAGCGTTCACATCATTGCTAACGACCTTATTCTCCATGCTCAGACCCAGGCAGGCATCGTAGAGTCCCCGACCGGAAAGCATTGCCCTGCCGGCCTCCAGAGGCTCGGGAAAACAAATGGGATTGTCCTTCCGGGCCAGTAAATCACGCAGGTTCAGGCAACCGACGTAGAAGCCCAACTCCAATCGCAGCATGCTGAAGAAGCTCAGAATATGGTCAGCCGATTGAGCAAGCGCAGCGGCAACATGACTGACTCCTTGGCTCCTCAACTCTGAAAGTGCCCTGAAACCACTCTCATCGCGGTCATCAATTTCGTAAGCATAGCTTGATTCGTTCCAGCGAGTTACCTCCTCAATCCAGCCGTGGAAGCGCTCCAGCCAGCTTTGCCTTGCCTCCGATGGCTTGCGAAGAACGTAGTTGGCACCCTTGTTGCCTTTAGCGAGTTCGGCGCTCAGCAATATGCCGTTGCGAAATGCAAGTTGCTGTAAATGGTTCCCGACGATCCGCAGGTACTCTTCGTCAAGCTCTTTGGCAAACATGCCGAAGAGCCGGATGAAGCCTTCTGAATGAAATTGCGGGCCCTGGCCATCCGCAATCTGTCTTAGCCTCCCGAGCAAATCCATAAAAATATGAAGCTGATCGAGTGATCGATGCAAGGTTCCTTCAGGGTATTTCGGGGACATCCAGCCCCAGACCTGTCTGGCGCGCTCGAGCGCCTCCACCGCAATGCTGTATATGTCCCGGACAACGTTGGGGCATTGGAGGCAATCGGCCAGGATCTGTTGGCGATAGAGTATCGCCTCCGGATCACGGAGGCTGGCCAAGACCGCCCTGTTCGTCACTTCGAGTAAGAACGTGTCGCCCCCTGCCATTGCGGCGAAGAGCGTGCCCAGCTCCAGATCCTGCACTAGGTCGGTTGCGTTCGGCGGTAAACCCTCTGCCAGGTCAAAATCCCGGTCTCTATACATCAGAAACGCTTTCACGGTGTAATGCGCCTCTTGACGTGGTTATAGGTCAGGCGATACTTCTCAGCGATCGCCACGGCGTAGGCAAGGCCGTCGGCCGGTCTCCGGACGATCTTGAACGTTCGTAGCGCCGGATCTTTGGAGTCGACCGTGCTCACCACGCTCACGGTGGTTTCGCTGAGCGAGGCCAATTCATCCAGGAAAGTTACGGACACGCAAAGCAGGTCGCGTTCGATAATTTGTTGCATGATCTCTTTGCTGAGAAACAGCGCGTCGCTCAGCGTCGTGGAGAGGAAACTCTCATTCATGATGAGGACGCTGTGGTCTGTTGCAGATTCAAGGATCCCGTGAATTCTGACCAGATCGTCTTCCAGCTTTCCACTCAGGTTGTGGATATCCTCTTCCCTCTCGAAGTGGGTGAACAGTTTGTCGAACAGAAAGAGCCTCGCCTCCCTTCCCGGCACAGGACAGCCGATGCTAGCCAGGTAATGAAGCTGTCCGAAGGCGCGGGCGAAGGTCGTTTTCCCGCCCTGGTTCGGTCCCGACACGACAAATATGCGCTCCGGATCCTTAAGGTAGAAGTCATTCGTCACGACGGGCATGTTGTTGCAGACGAGCGTGTTCGCGAGGGCGAGATCATATACGTCACGCCCATAAACTTCTTTGGACTGGTCGGTCACCGCGGGATAGCAGAAGGATAGTCCAGCACGCTTGATGCGGTCCAGGTACTCAAGCCAAGCCATATAGAACTGTACTTCCCGGTCGAACCGGGCGATGGTGCCGTTGAGATAGCCGCGATGGCGATCGTAGTATGCATCCAGGGATAAGAAGATTTCGCGATACAACTGAGCGACAAGGTCCAGGATGGCCGCTTCAACGTGGTTCATGTCAGCGCTGGAGTAGAGATCGAATGAGTATTTCTTTGCCCGCCCTTGGTTGAACTTCGCAAACGTCTGCAGCACCTCTGCGCTGTAGTCAGGCTCCGAGTCATATTTCCGCACCTCGATGCGCCTGCCCTCAATGTGAAGAGAGTATCTGATGGCCGAGAGGTCGGATTTCAACTTCTGCGTTTGGGCGCAAAGCGAAACGAAATCATCAGACTCAGTGTAATAGGCCAGGTAGTCGCGGAATTCCATGAAGCCGCGCGAGCGGAGGTCTGTGACCGCCAGAGAACTACCGAGCTGATTGACGGCATCACAATAAATCTCCACGGCGTCCAGAAACCAGCTTTGCTTCTGATATTTGTAATCGAGTTTTTCTGCTTGAGCGAGATGGCTGCGCATCCTGTGCATTTTCTCGGCAAACGACCGGATATATTGGAACAGTGCAGGGTTCTCGAGGTCGCGCAGTATATCGTGACGATAATGGATCGCCTCGAGATGCCTCAACGGGGCATAGAAGAAGGGGTCCAGGTTGTATTCCTCGCGCCCGGCCGTTACGACCGCGACGACCTGGTCGAGATTCAGGTCGGTGAAGAATTCAGGCGTCTCGTGCCGATCTACATCTCTGCCGATCTCGGAGCCGTCGAACAGGATGCTGTTGAAGGACACGGAATGGGGGGGCTTGCACGAGGAGTTTGGCGTTTGCGTCATAGCCGATTGTCCGGGGAAATGATGGCTGTTTCGTCGTCTCGTGTGAACTCACACGGGACCGCGTGAAATTACCAACGGCCTGAAACCACGGAAGGACGCTCGCTGGGAGGAAGACGACGGAGAAATGGGTGCGAGTCCACGCCCGTCTCGCGGGGCGGTAACACGCAACCTGCATAACCTTCCCGGCATCGTCTGCTCCTTCCGAGTTCTGGCGCTTGCAGGAGTCATCTTCCCCCAGAAAGGAGCGGTTGCCGGTGGACTCCAACACCACTAGCGTCAGTATTGCAGGACGGCCAATCGGTTGTCAATAAAGGTGGGGATGGGGGCACCTTCATGCCCGTCTCCGCTGCTATTCCCTGAAAAGAGCTTTGCAGAAAGGGAGCAGGGTCTCCCGCTTTGTGGCCGGGTGGACCTTGCAGCTTGTGTCTGTCCGTTGTGTTGCTGCAGAAGGTTGCCAGCCGCCACGAATGGGTGGCCAGCTACCGCGAGCGGCGCATTCTGGCATTTCATCCGGGGTGGGACGCACGCTTGGGAGATAATACTGGGTGTCGTTCGTTCAAGAAACCGAAGCATTTTTCGGTAGTGGCTTCCATGTATTTGCCAAAAGTGTACGATCCGGCGGCACGCGCCTACCGCGTGCGGTACGCCATCGCAAACATTCTCCGCGATCGTGTCGTGAATGAGGGTGCGTTTAATAACTGCTTTGAAATGGACGATGCAGACGAGGTGATCTGTGCGATCCTGCGCCGAGGCTTAAAGAACCCAAAACTGCGCGGGGCACTGGAGCGGAGCCACCTGATCAATCTTGCCCAATGGCTTGCGCCCCGTCCTGAGTTTTCAGAGGCGTACTATAGGACGGAAGCTCAGCCCACCGGGAGAACGGCGCGGGGGGTTCGGCGAAATAAGCAATGATTGCGAGGGATGGCGGTTTTACCCTTGCCAAATAGAGAGCTTCTATTGTACCTTCAGTAGGCGAGCGCTGGAGTTCGCTTATCGCCGTTCCCAAGCGGCCAATGACTCCTACGGCGGAACTGCTGTAGGAGAGCAACGATTTATTATCTCTCACCAGTTCCCCACACACAGCCGAAGAGGATGCGAAATCGCAGGGAGTGACTGTGCCTTCCTGCGGCGCCGGAGTGTCCACCGACGGTGGCGCTTCCGGATTTGGGGCAGCACGGAGGCCTTGCAATTATTACGACAGAAGGAGCAGATCGCGTGTCCAAAACAGATCAGCGTTACCTTTTCACTTCCGAATCAGTTACCGAAGGCCATCCTGATAAAATGTGCGACCAGATTTCGGATGCGGTTCTGGACGCCGTCATCGCTCACGATCCGTATGGTCGGGTGGCGTGTGAGGCGATGGTCAAGGACCAGACCGTGTATGTGGTCGGGGAAGTCACGACGTCCGCCGCGCTCGATGTTGAGCAACTGGTCCGCAACACCATCGCTGAAATTGGTTACACGGACCCTGAAGCCGGATTCACCGCCAACGGTTGTCGCGTCTACGTGAACTTGACCCGCCAAAGCCACGATATTCACATTGGTATCGAAGCCGGCGGGGCAGGCGACCAGGGTCTCATGTTTGGCTATGCCTGTGACGAAACCAGCGAACTCATGCCTTTTGCCCTGATGGCAGCACACAAGCTCTGTCAACGCCTGACAGACGTTCGGCGGCAGAAAATCCTTAATTCTCTTCGCCCCGACGGCAAAGCCCAAGTCACTGTCGAATACGACGGACCAACCCCCGTTCGTGTTGACACGGTGGTGGTTTCCTCTCAACATAGCCCGGCAGTAACTATCGACGCCCTCCGGGAAGCCATTCGGGAGTGTGTCATCAAGCCGGTGATCCCTGCCGGTATGCTAGACAAGAATACAAAATACCACATCAACCCGACGGGTCGATTTGTTACCGGTGGCCCGGTCGGCGATTCCGGCCTGACGGGACGAAAGATCATCGTTGATACGTATGGAGGAGCAGCGCACCACGGTGGCGGATCCTTCTCCGGAAAAGATCCGACAAAAGTGGACCGGTCAGCCAGCTACATGGCCCGGTACATTGCAAAGAACATCGTGGCCGCCGGGCTGGCACGGCGCGTCGAAGTCCAGTTGGCCTATGCAATCGGCGTGGCGGAGCCTGTCTCGGTGACGGTTGATACGTTCGGAACCAGCCGTCTTCAGAACTCGGACCTCGTTGAGCTGATTCGCCAAGAGTTCCAGTTGACTCCTCGGGGCATCATCCGGTCTCTGAACCTGCTCCGGCCAATCTACAAGAAAACTGCAGCCTACGGTCATTTTGGACGCATGGAGCCGGAGTTCACCTGGGAGCGAACCGAAAAAGTGAGCGACCTGCTGCGCAAGGCCACACCCGGGACCAAGGCTGCGCGGTAGGTAGCGTGAAACGACGTCCTGCTCTAGTGACCTGGCCGGGACGATCCTTGCTTTAGCATGGCGTGCGTGTTATAAATAGCTGGCAGGTGATGGAGTTCGCCCTGGCAACCCCGCCTTTCTGCGGTGATAACTCCTACAATGGCCCTCGGCCAAGGTAGGAGGAGCTTAGCTTCAGCCGCATTTCATGCTGACCAGACTGAGGTCCGTCCAAATAAGTTGAAGGGAGCGACGTGTCAAAAATTAACCGAGTCGACGCGCTGGAGATCCTCGATTCGCGCGGAAATCCGACCCTGGAGGTGGTTGTTCAGTTAACGTCCCATGCCTCCGGCATCGCTAAAGTTCCGTCCGGGGCTTCCACCGGCAAACACGAAGCGGTGGAACTTCGGGATAATGACAAAACCCGTTATGGCGGCAAGGGAGTTCAGAGGGCCATATCGAATGTCATCGGCGAGATTCAAAAGACCGTTGTGGGCTTTGAAGGCGACCAGGCTACCCTCGATCAGGTGTTAGTGGAGTTGGACGGCACATCCAACAAACTCCGTCTTGGGGCCAATGCCATTCTGGGAGTATCGATGGCCGCAGCGAAAGCATGGGCGGCCGAGAAACAGATTCCTCTGTATCGCTACTTCTCTGATCAGGGCAGCTATACGCTGCCGGTTCCGAGTCTGAACGTCTTAAATGGAGGCCGGCACGCGGACAATAACGTTGACTTCCAGGAGTTCATGATCGCACCGATAGGAGCGCCGAGCTTTGCGGAGGCGCTTCGTGCTGCCTCCGAGACTTTTCAAACGCTCAAAGAGATTCTCAAGAAGAAGGGGTACGAAACCAGCGTGGGCGATGAAGGCGGTTTTGCCCCTCGGCTGCGATCCAACGAGGAGCCGATGGAGCTTTTGCTGGCCGCTATTGAGCGGGCAGGGTACAAGCCCGGAAGCGATATCGCCATCAACCTGGACCCGGCCGCGACTGAATTTTATCAGAACGGAAGCTACGTCTTTAAGAAGTCCGACCAGTCGAAGAGGACTTCGGAGGCGCTGATTGCATATTGGGCTAACTGGATTGATCGCTATCCGGTCATTTACTCGCTGGAAGATGGCCTTGCTGAGGACGATTGGGCGGGTTGGCGAATACTCACAGAGAAACTCGGCCATAGAATCCAGCTTGTGGGGGACGACATTTTCGTGACGAACCCGTCCATATTCGAGCGTGGGATTGGGGAAGGGATTGCGAATGCAATCCTGATCAAGCTCAACCAGATTGGTACGGTGACAGAGACCCTTGCTTGCATTGACATGGCGCGTCGAAACGGCTACGCCGCCGTCATCTCACATCGCTCCGGTGAGACAGACGATACGACGATGGCTGACCTCGCGGTTGCCACCGGCGTGGGGCAGCTTAAAGCGGGATCGGCTTGCCGTGGCGAGCGGGTTGCAAAATACAACCGTCTTCTGGAGATCGAAAGAGAGTTGGG
>JASHTR010000523.1 GCA_030040455.1 Terriglobia bacterium
AATCGCAGGGATTTTATGTGGGGGGTAGCTGCGGGCCTTTCGGTTACACAAATCCCAAGTCTTGCTGTTGCGGACGATGCAGCTTCTGACTCTCCTCGAGCCTGGCTGAAGAACTCACCGCTTGTAGCTGTAGGAAGCTGGGATGACATGCCGATTTTCTTTCGACGGGTGGGCGGCCAGGCGACTTGGGAAGAAGCTAACTATCGCAGTGAACATGATGAAGAGACCGTGCGAAGGCTTCAGGACCTGGGCGTGACGATGGCCATCATCGACTTTTTTAAAGGGTTTGGGCTGGAAGCGGAAAAGGAACACATCGATCTGGCCCGAGGATTAGCGGACCGGCTCCATCAGCACGGCATCCGAGTTGGGCTCTATGTCGGCAGCACGATTGCTTACGAAACGTTTCTGCCGGAACAACCCGGGGCGCAAGAATGGTTCGTGCCTGACTATCTCGGCCGGCCAGTGATTTACGACGACCAGACCTTTCGTAAGCGCGTTTACTTCATGCATCCGGGTTATGTGGAATACATCAAACGCGTGGTTCGGATTGGCGTCGAAGACCTGAAGGCCGACCTGATTCATTTTGACAACACCAGCATGCAGGCGCGACCCGAGATTTTTCAGCATCCCCTGGCGATCAAAGATTTTCGTGAATACTTGAAGGCCAGCTATTCCGAGGCGGAGCTCAACAGGCGGCTGGGCTTCTCGAATGTAGAATACGTCGTGCCGCCAAAGGTCGCCTGGGCGCTGACCGTCATCGACGATCCTCTGTTCCAGCTTTGGACGGACTTCCGGTGTCGCCAACTGAACCGGTACTACGAGGAGATGCAGGGTTTCATCCGAAGTTTGAACCCGGCGGCGATCGTGGATAGCAATCCCAGTTCCGGGATGTCCGGCGCAAACACGATTTGGGATCAGGGGGTCTCCTATCCTGGACTCTATCCACACCTGGATATGAGCTGGACCGAAGAGGGCGACTACGCTGCTGTTACCCCGGAGGGAATTCTCGTCTCCAAAATTCGTACCTACAAGACAGGAAGCATACTGGGCACGCAAATTATCACGTACACGGCTGGAACCGGGTCTTACGGTAGAGAAGGCAGCGGTACCGTGTCGATGGCGGAGTCAATGACCTTTAACCGTCAAAGCCTGGGAATGGTGGGCGGCACCCTTGAAGCACCGAATATTCCCGAAGATCAAAAGCAATACATACGATTCTTTCACCAAAACTTTGAGTATTACAAGGATGTGCGGAACATCGCTGACGTGGCCGTGCTCTATTCCTACGCCTCGATGGGGTTCAACAACGAGCGTCCGGCCGTGAGTTTTATGTTATTCACGCAGGCGCTGATCCAGGCGAAGGTGCCGTTCAATATCGTTTTCGATGAGCACCTGAAGGATTTAGCGAGCTACCGAGTGCTGGTACTGGCGGACCAGGAATGTCTGGACGACCACCAGATGGAGCTGATCCGGACGTACGTGCAGCAGGGGGGAGGATTGGTTGCGACGGAACAGTCATCGCTTTATACGGAAAGGCGGTTGCGGCGTCCCGACTTCGGTCTGAAGGACTTGTTCATGGTGTCAGCTCCACCGTGGCGAGGACCAAGGGCTCCCCAGAAGAACCTGGAAATTGCTTCGGTCCGGAACCGGATTAACCAGGGGCGATGCGCTTACATTCCTGCGGTGAAGCCCTCGGTTGAAAAGCCCCCTGGGGCACGAATGACGAACCAGTATTGGAAACTGCCGCTGAATTGGGAAGAAATGATCGAACAAGTAAGATGGGCGGCAGGAGGGAAGTTTACGCTGGAGGTGGAAGCACCCGAGACGCTGGCGGTGGTGGCGGAACAGCAAGAGCAAGCGCGGCAGGACCGCAGGTTGGTGCACTTGCTGAATTATGCTGCCCCCGAGGGAAGGACGGTGAGCAACGTCGCGGTGGATATCGAGCTACCACAGGACAAACGCGCGCGACAGGTGACGGTGCTTACGCCGGACGGAGCGGGGATTCCAAATCTTCCCTTCACTTTCAGAAACGGAAGAGTTATCTTTACCGTGCCGCGTTTGGCGACATACAGCTTGGCTGTAATCCCTTTAGCTGACCAAGCTGTCTGACCGATTGGTGAAAGTTGATTTTGCACACCTTCCCGGTGTTGGTGGTTCCGGCTCACCCATTATCCCGTTTCCCGGAGGTTCAATGAAAAAGACTTCATTCAAAATAAGAAGTTTGCTCGTGGTCGCGACTTTGGCGCTCGCGGTGGGCTGCAAGGCTCACGCTCCGCAGCAGGCGCACAAACCCGCTCTCACGCCCGGCATCCTTCACGCGCAGTTTTATGACTCCGGCTTTGCGCTCGCGGATGACAACTACAATGCTTGCTTTCGGGCGAGCGATGGGAAAATCTATTACGTTCTTGCTTCAGGCTCGGTCGAGACCGGAGCGCAAATGTTTGCGTTCGATCCGACGACAAAAAAAGTCCAGCATGTGGGTGACTTAACCGAGGCAGCAGGCGAGAAAGGGCTTCATGCGATACCGCAGGGCAAGGGACACAGTATTTTTGTGGAGTCCGGCGGAAAGCTTTACTTTGCCTCGCACGTGGGTTACTACAGCCCGCCAACCCCTTCCGGGCAGGAACTGATTGGCCGGACGCCCCCTGGATATAAACCTTATCCCGGTGGCCATTTCCTTTCCTACGATCTCGCCACGCACAAGTTCAGCAATCTGGCCAAAGCGCCCCAGGGCGAGGGCATCATCTCGTTTCAGATGGACCCGCAGCGCCAGCGTCTCTACGGCCTCACCTGGCCTTCAGGTTTCTTCCTTCGCTACGACATGCGCACGCACGCGCTGAAGAATTTCGGCACGTTTTTCAAGGGTGGCGAAACGGGTGTTGCCGGCAAGACCTTCCGCGTGATTTGCCGGATTCTGGTGGTCGATCCCGATGACGGCTCGGTTTATTTCACGACGCCTGACGGCGATATCATCCAATATCAATATTCTACCGACTCGATTGGAAAGGTCCCGGGCATCAGCCTGAAGAAGGATGTCTTCGGATGCCTCGATCCGAGCCAGCCAGGGACGATGGGCTACGCTTGGCGTCAGGCGTTCTGGTACGCGCCCGAAAAGGTGATTTACGCGATGCACGGAAGATCAGGGTACCTGTTCCGGTTCGATCCGGCCACCCGCAAGGTGGAAGTCATCACGCGGCTGGTTTCAAACGAGACGCGCGAGAGCGGCATGTACGACCGGAACAAGTACGGCTACCTGGGCCTCACGCTCGGCCCTGACGGACACACCATTTTCGAGCTGACGGGCGCCCGGCCAAAGCCAGCCAGCGAAGGCGATGAGATACATTTAGTCACGTATGACATCTCTTCGAAGACGCGCGTGGATTATGGTGTTCTGCAATTGCCCGATGGCCGAATGCCTTTCTTCGCCCAGTCGATCGCGATTGGGCAGGACGGGATGATTTATACAATTGCTAAGGTGAGACCTCTGGGGTCTCCTAATCCCGGCAAGGCGTTCAAGATTGATCTTCTGAGCTTCCCGAACCCGGCAGGTTTGTAGCACAGCCTTGAAAACGCGCGGTCGCAAATTGCGTCGCGCTGAAATTGAGGGGTGGTGAACGCCGCAGCGTTACAAGGCGAACGCCG
>JASHTR010000524.1 GCA_030040455.1 Terriglobia bacterium
GCTGAAGGGAAACCTCCAGCCGGTCGTGGAGCGCCAGGGTTTGATAGACGGTACGGATTTCGTGATAGCCGTCAGGACGAGGCCAGAGAATCTTCAAGCCCAGATTGATTTTAGCGAATGCTCGGAGCCGGATCGATGGCATTAAGTCAGATCTTACATCTTCTGCTCTTTGGCAAGACGGCGCTCAAGTTGTGAGAGCTGCTTGCGGAGCTTGGCAGCCTGGGCTGCGCCAAAGTCGGAATCCGGGGAGGTGGGCCATGCCTGAAGCGCGCGCTTCCACTCCGCTGCCGCCCCGGTTTGATTGCCCATCTTCAGATAGAGATGGCCAAGATGCTCGAGCACAGTGGGATCGTTCGAAAGAAGTTTAGCAGCTTTCTCCAAAGGGGGGCGGGCAAGGTCGTAACGCGCCATCTTGTAGTAAGCCCAGCCCAGACTGTCCAGGTATGCGGCATTGTTCGGCTCAAGCTGCAAGGCCTTCTTAATGTATTCCACGGATTGATCCAACTCGACGCCGCGGTCCGCCATCATGTAACCGAGATAATTGAAAGCCGCGGAATTCAACGGGTCCGCCGCCAGCACGCTTTTGAACTGGTGCTCCGCCTGGTCGTATTTTTTTTGCCGCTCGTAAACTGACCCCAGGTAGAACTGCGCGGACTCCCGGTCTGACGCTGCCAAACCGGGCTCCAGGAGCATCTTCTCCAGCTCAGCCTGCGCCTCACGGTAACGCTTGGCTTGCGAATAAACCTGGACAATAGCAAGCTCAACCTCCGCGTCATGTCCCCCACTCGCTTTCACCAGATCGCGGAGCTGGCTCACGGCTTCGTTCACGTGTCCTTGCTCTCCCAGCAGCGTGGCGTGGAGAAGAATCAACGAGCGGCTCTTCGGAAATTTGTTCAGGGCGTTGGTCGCTTCCTGAAAAGCTTCCGGGTGCTTACCTTCAAGTTGCAGCGTCTCCACAATGAGGCCTTCACCTCGCGGGGCCTGTGATTCACCCAGGTCCACAATCTGCCGGAAGGCGGCGATGGCCTGATCGTATTTTTCCTGCGAGCGGTAAATCAGCCCCAAACGCTCCAGGAACGTCGCCCGATTGCTGGCATCATCCCCTGTGTAGCGACCATTGGGACTCGCGGTCTGGGCCAGGATTTGCTTCAGGATGGCAATAGCCTGGTCGGAATTGCCAAGAGAACTCTGGAGCTGCGCCTCCTGAAAGGCAACTTCGAGATCGCCGGGCAGCAGATTTCCAGCCTGGGTCAGCTCTTTGCTCGCCGCGTCAAAGTTTCCTGCGGCTTGGTCGATCTGAGCCAGCCGCAGGTAACTGACTCCATCCTGGGGATTCACCTTCAGGACCTTCTCGAACTCGCTCCGCGCTTCCGTGATCTTCCCGGAGCGCATCAGAGCCTCCGCATATTTGCGGCGTACATCCACATCTTCAGGATCCATCTCGAGGGCAGCCTTGAAGTTTGTCACCGCCCGCGTGTAATCTCCCGTCTCCGAATAGGCTAAACCCAGCATCCCAAGCGTCGCGGGACCTCTTTGGGCCTCGGGAATCTTTTCAAGAAATGAGATGGCTTCGGGGTATTGTTCCTGGTCGATGTAGAGCTTTCCGAGATAGTTCAAGGCGCTGCCGGAATCTGGATTGTTGACGAGAACTTTCTTAAAAGTGGCTTCCGCCTTTTCAGATTGATTGTCCAGCCCGTAGAGCCGCCCGAGCATGATGGTGGAGCGGGTATCACTCGGATTGATGCGCGTGATGGCTTCATACTCGTGGATTGTCTTTTCGAGGGTCTGCTTCTGGCCTTGCTGAGACTCATTTTCGCCCAGGTCGTGCAAATAAATACTCGCGAGAAGCTGATGCGCGCCGAGATCGTTGGGATTGGTCTGTAAGACGTGCTGAGCCTCGCCGAGCGCGTCGTTCGTGCGCCCCGCACGCCAGTAAAGATCGCCAAGCTGCACGTGGAGGAATAGAGAATCGGGATCGTCCGCAATGGCTTGCTTGAATTCAGAAATGGCCCGGCTCACATAGTCACTGCGATTGTAGATTCCTGCCAGCTCCTCGTACCGGCGCGCGAGCATGAAGTGGTAGTAGGAGCCGGCATGGTCGGTGGTCTTTGTTGCCGCGCTCCCGTCCGGCGTAGCTTTCACCGCCTGTTGTGAAGCTCCCACGCCTGCGCAGAATAATAAAAAAAGGGTCGCTATGACCCCCGCACGCCCAACGATTCGCCCCATCGTTCCTTCTTCCCGAAGCCAGATTTTACAAGCGTATTATCGCACGGCGGGCGGAAGAGCGTCAAAAGATCGCCGCTCATGGCGCGAAATCTCCGCGGTTCCGTCAAAGTCCGGGGTTACAGAAATGTGGAGTTCTTCATTGCCGCGTCAGGCCAAGATTGGGTAATATCGCACATTCGGCGATTAGCATTCAGCATGGGCGTTGTTGAGCTAAAAACCGCCGGCAAATGAAGAAGCGAGACAAACTTTAAGGTCATCACCACGATTTGAAAGATGAATAGAGATTTTATTGATGACGGCCATCTGCCGGACTCTCGCCTACGGCTCGCAGGAGGATTTTTGCTTCTCGCGCTGCTGGCAGCGCCATTCCTCGCCGCGGCGTCCCCGCTCACGCTCGAATATCACCTCCGCCTGCTCGATCCGGCCTCGCACATGATGGAGGTTGAAATTCATGTTGGAAATGTCCGCCAGGCGTCGTTGGACTTTGTAATGCCGGCATGGGCGCCTGGGCGCTACGCCATCTATAATTTTGCAAAAAACGTGCAGCAGTTCAGGGCCGCGGATGCAGCCGGCCACGCGCTCGGCTGGACGAACACGGACAAGCAAACCTGGCGCGTCGATACACATGATGTCAGCGGGTCCATCACGGTGAATTACCGTGTTTTTGCCAATGATCTGACCGGAAGTTTTTCGCAATTCGACATAACCCATGCCAACCTGAACGGCGCTGGCGTTTATATGTATGTGGCAGGGCACAAGCGCGACCCCGTCAAGCTGACGGTTCAGTTGCCCGCCACTTCAGGCGCGCCTTGGAAAACCTTCAGCGGCTTTTCTTTGTCTCCCTCGCAAACTGCCTTCCTCGCTCCCAACTATGACCGGCTGATTGACACCCCCATGGAAATCTCGCCTGAAGACCAGGTGACCCAGTTCACGGATCACGGCAAGCTTTTCCGCGTGGTGGTCCATGCCTACGGCGAGGGCGATGAAAGCCCCGAGCGGTGGACCGCAAGCCTTGCGGGCAGCCTCAAAAAGATCGTGCATGTGGAGATGTCAATGATGCCCTTGCCCGACTTTCGCGCATACACGTTTCTCTTTCACGTGACGCCTTTCATTACGGAAGGGGACGGGATGGAGCACTTGAACTCGACCGAAATTATCGTGCGCGGCGTTCTGGGCGATGACACGCTTTCCGAAGCGCTCGAGACCGCGGCGCACGAGTTCTTCCATGTCTGGAACGTCAAACGCCTGCGGCCCAAGGCCCTGGGGCCGTTTGACTATACGAAGGAGGATTATACGCGCTCGCTCTGGTTTGCCGAGGGCATCACCCAATATTATTCCTACCTCTTTCTCCTTCGATCGGGCATCTGGAGCCGGGAGCAATTTCTTCATCGGCTGGCCGATGAAGTCCAGACGCTTCGCCAGGAGCCGGGGCGGAAAATGATGTCCGCTGAAAGCTCCAGCTTTCATGCCTGGTTTTACGATCGCGCGCCACAAATGCAGGAAACCAACCTCGCCAACACCTCAATTTCCTATTACAACAAAGGCGCCCTCCTTGGAATGCTGCTGGATCTTGCTCTCCGCGAGCGCACGTCGGGAAGGGAAAGTCTGGACGACGTCCTGCGTCTCATGTATCGAAAGTTCTATCTGGAAGCCCCGGCGGCCACCTATTATCTGCCTGGCAGGGGGTATTCGGAGCATGATATTCTCGAGGTCTTGGATGAGGTTTCCGATAGCGACTTTTCTTCCTTCTTCAGGCGTTACATTGCGGGGACCGATCCGCTGCCATACGATAAGATCCTTTCCGCGGCGGGGTTGGAGCTGAAGATTGGCGTCCGGCCCAACTCGCCACCCTCCCTGGGCGTCCTCACCGAGCCTGCCGAGACAGGCTTGAGAATCGCCGCTGTCCATCCCGGCAGCCCGGCAGAGCGGGCAGGCCTTAGCCGTGACGACGTCCTGGTTGCGGTGGATCAACTTTCGTTGGTTGAGGATTCGCTCGGCGACCGGCTCCAAATGTATCCGCCCGGCGCCAAGGTTCCCTTCACGGTCGAACGTTATGGCAAGCGCGAAACCATCTTCGTGAAGCTTGGCCCTCCGATTGCCAACGAATATGATATTGAGGAAGTCCCTCTCGCAACCTCTGAAGAAGAGCGGATCCGGGAAGGCTGGCTTGGCACCACCAGTGCCGCGTCACACGCTGCCAGTGGCGCGTTTACGAAACAGGTATACAAATAACCTGGGCATCATCCATCTCCGCCATTTGGCATGGGCGCAATTCTGAGCGTTGGAGACATCAGTGATACCGTTCGCGTCCCGCCCGATTGCGATCTGATTTTGTAGCGCAGGGTTCGCCTTTTAACCCCTTCGCGTAGCTCAGGGCAGGCTCTGCGGCTTTTCAAAAAGAACCTGGAAAAGCCGCAACGCTGAAAGACGAGCGTTGCGCTACGGAAGCAACGTAACGCAGACCTCTGTTCTGAGGTCTGCAGCCCTTCGTGCGGATTTATCACAAACCGCGGACCTTAAAAACGCAGGTCTGCGCTACAACTGCATGACCAAAGTCACGTACAAGCAGCGGGCGGTCGAAAATCCAAAATCGGAAGGGCGCCCCTACAGCTCCTCTGCCCGGGTCTTGAGGACGGTCCCGATCGCAGCGACCAGCCGGTTCCAGCTATCTATTTCTTCTCGCAGCCGATTTCGCCCGGCCGCCGTGAGCTCGTAATACTTCGCACGCTGATTATTTTCGGAAATGCCCCACGTTGCCTTCAATAAGCCCTTGCGAACCAGCCGGAACAAAGCCGGATACAGCGCTCCTTGCTCGATCACCAAAGCCCCTTTTGAAATCTGTCCAATCCGCAGTAGGACTCCGTAGCCGTGCTGAGGCCTCAGCGAAACTGCCTTAAGGATCAGAAGATCAAGCGTGCCGGGAAGGATTTGAGCGCGGTTATCCATATCACCTCCTAATATATTCAGGACTATACGCCGCGCTCTTGGAGGCTGTCAAGCCGGTCTTGACAACCTCATTCAGCAACCTCATAGTGAATGCACTGCCGGAGGATGCATGAAGCGAGGGGTCATAATATGTCTACTTGTGGGCCTCTGCAGGGCCGCGTTTCCCTCCGCGCCCTCCGCAGCAGTCGAATGGCAAGTCCCGGTGGCTGAAAAAATTCTCTCCAACGGCCTTCGGGTGGTGGTTTCCGAGGACAGGGCCGCGCCCACCGTCGGCGTCTGTGTTACCTACGGCATCGGATTCCGGCTTGAGCCGCGCGGCCGCACCGGCTTCGCCCATCTTTTTGAACATATGATGTTTGAAGGTACCCCGGCGGCTCCCAAGGGTGTTTTCGATCGCGTCATTGAAAACGGCGGGGGCACGGACAACGCCGACACGCGTTTCGACTTTACCGAATACTTCGAAACCGCGCCGATTTCCACGCTCGAGCCTGTGCTATGGCTGGAGGCGGATCGGATGCGCGGGCTGGCCTTCTCCGACGAGACGCTGGAGAATCAACGAAAAGTGGTGGAAGAGGAAGTGCGCCGAAACATCCTGAACCAGCCCTACGGCGGGTTTTACTGGCTTGACTTAATGCAAAGATCCTTTGACAAGTATCCCAACTCTCATAATTTTTACGGCGACTTCCACGATCTTGACGCCGCATCGCTCCATGACGTGGAGCGCTTCTTTAATGAGTATTACGCCCCCAACAACGCCGTGCTCACCGTGGTGGGCGACGCCTCGCCGGAAGAAGTTTTCGAGAAGGTGGAAAAGTATTTCGGCGCCATCCCCCGGCGCGAGGTTCCACCCCCTCCCGATGTTTCCGAGCTGCCACAGACCGCGGAACGTCAATTTACAGAGACCGACAAGCTGGCGCGCGTCCCTGCGCTCGCTATCGGCTACCGAATGCCTCCGCCCAACTCGGCCGATTCAATGGTTGGGGCCGTGGTGGGAGAAATTCTTCATAACGGCCAGGCCTCGAGGCTCTACCAAGCGCTGGTGAAGGAAAAAAAAGTGGCGCTTGAAGTGGATGGTGGCGCGAACTGGCCGCTGGGCAGCCCTTATGCCTACGGCGGACCTTCGCTGATGACTTCTCTTATCTTCTACCCTCCCACGGTGACGGTGAAGCAGGTTTTAAGCGACTACCAAGAGGTCATTGACGATCTTGCCGCTCGCGGCGTGCCGGAAGCTGAGCTTAACCGCGTGGGCGCCAAAATGCGGTCAGACTGGTACGCGCAACTGGAAACGCCAGGGTCGCGCGCATCTATCCTGGGGCAATTGACGCTGTTTAACGGCAACCCCGAGTGCGTGAATCAGATTCCGGAAGAAATTTCCCACGTCAGCTCCTCGCAAATTCAGGCCTTTGTCCGGCGTTATCTCGTAGCTTCCAACCGCACGGTTATCGCTCGTGTTCCTAGCCATGCTGAGAGCGGGGGCAGGGAAGGGAAAGGCCGATGAAAACCTTGCTTGTCGTTTTAATGCTGATGCTTGGCCTCGCGGCAGGTACGTTGCCGTCCGCCACGCAACAGCCTGCGTCATTGCCCCTCCCTCCCTACGGTCCCATCGTTCCTTTTCACCCACCGGAGGTGATGGTCAAGAAGCTTGCGAACGGACTCACGCTGTGGCTTGCACCACGCGCAGGGTTTCCAAAAGTCAGTTTCGCGGTTGCCGTGCGAGGAGGGATGTCGGCGGACCCGAAGGAGCTGCCGGGGCTTTCCTACCTTCTGCTCGATACCATCGATCAGGGGACAAAGGTCCGCTCCGCCCGGCAGGTTGCCGATGCTTTTCAGGCCGCGGGTGGCGACCTCTATGGAAACCCGCTGGCGGATTCCGACCTGCTCACCGTCAGCGTTCTGGCGTCCAAAATCAGGCCGGCGCTTTTGGTTCTGGCTGACGTACTCCAGAACGCATCGTTTCCTGATTCGCAGGTCGCCCTCGCCAAGCGAAACGAGGAGGACGCGCTCGCGGCCCGCGAAGCCGATCCGTCATTCCTTGCCAGCCGGACTCTCGCCAAAGCCATTTTTGGAAATCACCCCTATAGCGTGATCGCGCAAACTCAGGCCTCAATACTCCGGGCGACTCCCTCAGAAGTTCGCGAGCAATATGAAAGGGAATTCCGACCGGGCGCCGCCGTTCTGGTTGCCGTGGGCGATTTCGATCCCATCCGCTTTACGAAAACCGCTCAAGAGTTGTTGGGAAGTTGGCACGGCACGGGAACGACAACTTTGCCGGCGGTCAAGCCTCCTCCCAACCAAAGCGATCACACCGTGTTTTTGATTTCGCGGCCGGGCTCCGTGCAGACCGTCTTCATGCTCGGAAGCCGATGCCCCACGGAGCGCGATCGTGATTTTGAGGCCGCCGAAATCGCCAACGCCGTTTACGGAGGGATGTACGGCTCGCTGTTGTTCAAAGAAATCCGCGAGGCGAAAGGCTACAGCTATTCGCCACGCTCGCGGCTGAACCTGCGACGGGAGGCGGGAGTGCTTGAAACGACGCTTTCTGTCCGGAATCCGGTCACCGGCGCCTCACTGGCCGACGTCCTGCGCCTTCTCGACCGCATCGCTTCCAGCGCGCCCTCCTCCCAGCAATTGTTCCGCGCCAAGCGATTTCTGGCGGGCACGCGCGCTATCCGCTATCAGCGTCAGGCGGCTGTTGCGCAGAAACTTGCTTCGCTCTGGATTAACGGGTCGCCGCCGGATGAGATCGGGCAGGAAAACAAAAAACTCCAGCAGGTTACCGCGAGCGAAGTGGAAGCTGCAGGCGCAAGATATTTTTCGGCCCGGTACCAGACGATTGTAGCCGTGGGCGATGAAAAGGTCATGCGGCAGCAGCTTGCGCCTTTGGGCATCCCACTGAAGAGTGCGCCGTAACACCCATAAAATGGGTGTGAAGGCAACGCCGAATCTGATAACTTAGTCTTGAATGGCGCGCCCCTCACTCGCTTTTGCTCATCCTCAGTCTTTTCTCGCTCGTTTGGCCTTAATAAAGGCGCTCTTGATCCTCGCGGTCGTTCTCCTGGCTCCTGCCGCCCGGGCGGAGAAAGCTTCTGATCTTAAGCCGCAAGGTTACGTAAGTGACTTCGCCCACGTCCTGAGCGCTGAAGCCGCTTCCCAGCTCTCCGCGTTGTGCCAGGAAGTGGATGAGAGAGCGCACGCCCAAATCGCTGTTGTCACGGTTCATTCCCTGGGCGGCGAGCCGGTGGACCTGTTTGCTAACGACCTCTTTACGCAATGGGGGGTAGGTGCCAAGGGAACTGATCGCGGTGTGATGATTCTTCTGGCCGTCGCGGACCGGCGCTATCGCATTGAGGTTGGTTACGGCCTTGAGCCGGTGCTGACGGACGGCCTGGTGGGGCGGTTTGGACGCGAAGTGGTGCCCGCGTTGAGGGCAGGGAACTATAGTGGCGCCGTCGTTCAGCTCGCCCGTGACGTTGCAAAGGTTATCGCCCAATCGAGCAGCGTAAAGCTGGCGAACAATGTTGACGACGTCTTGCCGAGAGAACCGGCAATGAGAGGATTTAACGGAAGCCCCTACCTTCCTCTCATCGTTCTTCTGGGGATCGTGGGATTCGGACTTCTGAGTTCCTTCGGCTCAGGATTTCGTGGCGGTCCCGGCAGCCGCTGGCGGGGCGGCGGCTGGGGATGGGGCGGCCCGTGGATAGGCGGCGGTTTCGGTGGGTTCGGAGGGGGCGGAGGTGGTTTCGGAGGGTTCGGAGGAGGCATGTCCGGCGGCGGCGGCGCGAGCGGTGGCTGGTGAGGAGCAACGATGGAGAAATTGTTGACTGAGCTGGTGATAAGGCTTAAGGCAGGGGAAGGCGAAAACCTTCGCTCGGTGGTGCTTTACGGCTCCGCTGCAAGCGGTGAGTTTCGCCCCGGACATTCCGATCTGAACATTCTTTGCCTGCTGCGTAAGATCAGCGCGGACCACCTCAGCGCGCTGCAACGAGCTTTCCGGTGGTGGATGAAAAAGAGACACCCCGCGCCGTTGCTCTTTACTCTTGAAGAGCTCGAGCGCGCCGCCGATATCCATGCGATTGAGCTGCTTGAAATCAAGGCCAACCGGCTGGTGCTCTACGGCGAGGACGTTTTCGAATCTTTGCCAGTGCCCCTCAACCTGCATCGGATGCAGGTTGAGCGCGAGCTGCGCCATAATCTTATTCGCCTCCGCGAAGGCTACGTTTTAGTGGCCAATCACCGGAAAAGCACACTGGCGCTGATGCTTCGTTCATCCTCCACTTTTGCGCTGCTCTTTCGTCATTCGCTGATTGCGCTGGGCGAGGAAGCGCCGCCCGCCAAGCACGAGGCTGTGACGCGGCTCGCGGCTCTGCTCGGCTTTGACCCGAGCAGTTTTCAGAGTCTTTGGGAGGTTCGGCAGGGCAGACGCGCCAAAAAGCAGATTGACGTGCCCGTGGTTTTCAAGGCCTACCTCGAAGCCGTCACGCGCGCCGTTGAGGAAATGGACCGGAGGCTGGCGGACGCTGGGCCTTTTAGGCCATCATCGTAATTCTGTTATAGCTTTCATTGTGACGAGGTGTCGGCATGAAGAAATGGCAAGTGATTGTGATTGTCCTGATTATCATCGCCATCATCGTCGGAGGCTCCTATGCGAGCTCCCGCAACAACATGGTCCGCAAAAAAGAACAGGTCAACTCGGCGTGGTCGCAGGTGAACGTGGTGATCCAGCGCCGGGCCGATTTGATTCCCAACCTGGTCGCCACGGTCCGGGGCTACGCCACGCACGAAGAGACGGTCTTTGGGCAGGTCACAAAAGCCCGCGAGGAATTGCTCGCTGCGAGCACCCCGGCCGGACGCATCCAGGCGAATGGGCAATTGGACGGCGCTCTCGGGCGCTTGCTCGCCGTCGTGGAAAATTATCCCCAGCTTAAGGCAAACGAGAATTTCCTGGAATTGCAGGATCAGTTGGAAGGAACGGAGAACCGCATTGCCGTAGAACGGCGTCGCTATAACCTGTCCGTGCAGGATTACAACACGTATATCGGCCTCTTTCCGAACAACCTCGTCGCCCGCATGTCCGGCTTTACGCGCGATAACGACTACTTCAAGACGACGCCGGGCGCCGAGCAGGTTCCGAAAGTGGAGTTTCCCGGCGCGCCAGCAACGCAAAACTGAGATTTATGGAACCGGTGGTCTCCAAATTTCGAACTTATCGTGAGGCTGAAGAGGCGACGCTTGAATATTATCGCCGGCTGTCTCCGGCCGAGCGCCTGGAAGTTCTGTTTCAGCTTCGCGCCTTCAACGCCAAGGAGAACGATGCCCCTTCCGAAAGATTGGCGCGCGTTTATCGAATCGCTCAACTCAAACGAGGTTGAGTATTTGATTGTGGGTGGGGTGGCGCTAGCGTACCACGGCGCCCCTCGCTATACCGGCGACCTCGATGTTTTGATTCGTAATTCACCGGAAAACGCCCAGCGACTCGCCGCCGCGCTTGAAGCCTTTGGGTTCGGGGGCAAACGAATAGTCAAAAGCAATTAATGGCTCAGCTTTCAGCAATCAGCAGTCAGCGCTCAGTATAAGAACTTCTGAATAAAGCTGATTGCTGAACGCTGAAAGCTCCCTTGAGACTGTTTCTTTCCCCCACGCCTCAACAAACACCATGAGTTCGCAGGCACAGACCCTGGACACTCTTTCAGCCCTTGATTTTTCCGGGATTGTCGAACTGCTTCATCCCTTCCTCACCGGAATCATGAGCCTCCCGGCGCTCTCTCAAATTAAGCCGCGCGCGGACCTTCCGGCAATCGAGCGTGAGCTGGCGCTGGTGGAGGAAGCGCTCGCATATCTCGATCAGGGCGCCCGGCCGGGGCTCGGCGGCTTAACCGATCCGCGACCCGTCCTCGAAAAACTCCAGGTTGAGGGAATTGTCTGCTCAGCGCCTGAAGTCTACGGTGTGGTCGAAGTTGCAAAAGCCGCGCGCGATGCCCGAGCGCTCTTCGCGCAAGCGCCTTGCGAAAAGCTGAACGAGGCGACGCGGAGCATAGCGGATTTCCGCGAGCTCGTGAAGCACCTGGACGGAAAGATTATGCCGGATGGTTTTGTCAACTCCTCCGCCAGCACGGCGCTGGCAAGAATCCGGCGATCGATGGAGCGTGCCCGACAGGAAATCCAATCCGCACTTGAAAAAACGCTTCACCGGCTCGCCCGCGAACAGGTCCTGCAGGAAGAGTTGATTACCGTGCGCAATGGACGCTACGTATTGCCCGTTCAGAGCGGAAAGCGGCGGTTGGTGGAGGGCATCATTCACGGAACGAGCTCCTCGGGGGCCTCGGTTTACGTTGAGCCGCTTGAGACCCTCCCTTTGAACAACGAGCTGGCCGAGCTCGAAGACCGTGAAGCGGCGGAAATCCATAAAATTCTCGCTGACTTCAGCGGCAAGCTCAGGGAGCGCCGGGAGGAGCTTCTCCAGGCAACCGAGATCTTGAGTTTTCTCGATCTGGCGTTTGCCAAGGCCGAATTCGCCCGCAAGTATCGCGCCCGCATTCCTGAATTCTCGGAGAAACGCAGCTTCGTTCTGCGCGAGGTGCGCCATCCTTTGCTCGAAGCGGCGCTCGGCTCCGCTGGCCGCCATCCTGTTCCTCTAACGGTTGAATTGCGCGAGCCGCAGACCCTTATGGTGATCAGCGGACCCAATGCCGGCGGTAAGACGGTAGCCTTGAAGACCATTGGGACGGCGGTGCTGATGGCCCAGGCGGGGCTGCCGGTGCTGGCGGAAGAAGCGCGGCTGCCCTTGTTTGCCCGCGTCCTTGGTGATATTGGCGACCAGCAATCCATCGCGCAGAACCTTAGCACTTTTTCCGCTCACATTCGCAATATTCAGGCGATGGCCGCGGCAGCAGGGCCCCACGACCTCGTGCTGGTGGATGAGATTGGCAGCAGCACGGACCCGCAGGAAGGAGCCGCGCTGGCCGTCGCCATCCTGGAGTATTTCCGCGAGCGTGGAGTAATGACCTTTGTTTCCACTCATCACTCGCGCCTGAAGGCCTACGCTGCTGAAACTCGAGACGCGGTGAACGCCGCCATGGAGTTTGACGAAACTGTGCTCCGGTCCACCTACAAGCTTTTGACGGGCCTTCCTGGAAAATCTTCCAGCCTCGACGTTGCGGAACGGTTGGGCCTTGACCCCGCAATCGTCCGGCACGCTCGCAGTCTGCTTGATCCTGTTGAAGCGGAAACCTCCGCCCTGATCGCGTTATTACACACGCAAAAAGATCAACTGGAGGCTGAAAGAACGCGGCTTCGCGAGCGCGAGAAAGCGATGGAGGCGGAGCACGCGCTATGGGTCCGGCAAACGCTGGCCGAGCGCCAGCGCAAGCTCGAGGAGCTCGATCGGCGGCTGGAAGAGACCTTGCGGCAGCATGAAAAGCGATGGAAGGCGGCTCTTGAAGAGCTCCGCAAGCGGCTCCAGGCAGAAGAGAAATCCGGGAAGGCTTTGGGAAAAGCTTCGCGGCAGGAACAGGCGCTCGAGCGGGAAACGCGCGAGGAATGGAACGCGCAGGTGCTGGAAACCCTTGGCACCTCGCCCTCTGAGGCAGGTATTGCCAAGGCCGTGGTCGTGGGAGACCGCGTGCGGCTCGTCCAGGCTTCGACGCCCGGTGTCGTCACCGCAGTGCTTGAAGGCGACCAAGTGGAAATAGAAGTTGGACGGCTCCGGATGAAAGTCCGCCAAAGCGATCTTCGGGTTCTCTCCGGTTCGGAGGAAGGTCATGTTCCCATCATGTCCGCGCGGAGCCGGACGAGCGCCGGCCACACTGTGAATTCTGATGAGGGCAGCACGCAGGGATACCATCAAAGCCGGGTTGTCGCGGGCACAGAAAGCGCTGATACGGAAATCAATGTGATTGGCTCGACTGCCGAAGAAGCCCGGGAGCTTGTGGACAAATTCCTCGACGAAGCGTTTCTGAACAACCGCTTCAAGCTTCGCGTTGTGCACGGTCATGGCAAGGGCGTGCTCAGAAAAAGCTTGCATGAAATGTTCGCAGTCCATCCCCACGTCGAGAAGTTCTACGCCGCGCCGCCACGTGAAGGCGGCGCAGGGGCGACCATTGTCGAGCTGAAGAGATAGGCTGTAGCGTCGGTGCCCGCACCGGCGGATTTCGGCTTTCAGGAGGAGTTCATGGCGCCCGGTCGAAAATCACTTGAGACCAGTCATTCTCGCGCATGTGAGAATCGAGCCTCTTCAGGATTGACCTGGACCACAGCTTACGCGGGGGCGACCCGGCGGCCGAATTTCATTTATTCGGATGAGCCGCAAGCCGGTGTAACCGTCAAAAGGGTGACGTTTACACTGGCATTGCTGGCTCTGGCGGCTTCCCTCCTTTACGCCCAGGCGCCCATCCCGCAGCTCGTGCATACGGGATCGAGATATCAATTGCAGGTGGATGGAAAGCCCTTCATTATCCTGGGCGGCCAGGCCCACAATTCCAGCGCGTCAAATCCTGCCGACCTGGTTCCCGTCTGGAACGCGTTGGTCGCGATGCACGCGAACACGGCTGAGGTCCCCATCTACTGGGAGCTTGTTGAGCCACAGCCCGGCCAATTCGATTTTCATTTGATGGACGATGTGATCCAGGGTGCGCGCAGCCACGGGCTGCGGCTGGTGCTTCTCTGGTTTGGGACGTGGAAGAACGGCAACATGGATTACGCCCCCGCCTGGATCAAGGAGTACCCGGAGAAATATTTTCATGTGCGGGATGACCTCGGCCAGCCCATGAACATCCTCTCGCCTTTTTGCTCCGCCGCGCGGCAGGCTGACGCCAAAGCCTTTGCGGAAGTGTTGCGGCACATCCGGAGCGTGGACGAAGCTCAGCGGACCGTCATCATGGTTCAAGTTGAAAACGAAACCGGATTGGTGGGTACGGACCGTGACTATTCGCTGCCAGCCAACCGCGCTTATGAGTTGCCGGTTCCGGCGAGGCTGATGGATTACCTCGAAGCTCACCGCGCGAGTTTGATGCCGGCTTTGAGAATGGCTTGGGCTGAACGATATTTTCCTCGCGCTGGAACCTGGACGGCCGTCTTTGGCGACCTCGCCCCGGAGGTGTTTAGCGCCTGGTACGTTGCCCGCTACGTGGACGCAGTTGCCGCGGTGGGAAAGCAGGCCTATCCGCTGCCAATGTACTGCAATAACTGGCTGGTCGGTCCTGCGAGCGCGCGAGCGGGGGACTGGCCGAGCGGTGGGCCTACCATTCACGTGCTCGATATCTGGAAGGCTGCGGCGCCGCACATCGATTTGCTGGCCCCCGATATTTATCTGCCGGAGTTTATGCGAACGGCGGCGGCTTTCACGCGGTCTGATAATCCTCTTTACGTTCCTGAGACGCGCTTTTCTCCCCTCTTCGCGCCCTACGTGTTTGGCGCGCTCGCCGGGCTCAACGGCATAGGATTCTGCCCTTTCGGCATCGATCGCGCCCTCGAAACCGGAAAGCTCAATCCGTCCGGTGAATCGCTTGAGGAGAGTTATCGGGTCCTCGGGCCGCTCCTGCCGCTGATTGAGAAGGATCAATATACCGGCAAGCTTTTTCCAATCGTCGAAGGCGCGGATCCGGCCGTCGCCATTCCTCTGGGCCACGCGCTCGCGGCCGTCGTGCATTTCAACGAGCCTTTCGACGCCTCGCGCGCCATTTATCGAGCGGGAGGGATCATCATTGAGCTCGCTTCGGATGATTACATTGTCGCGGGATCAGGATTTCAGGTGGATTTTCGCGAGCTTAAAGGGCCTTCGCGCTTCGCCCCATTTCTCTCATTGGAAGAAGGCACGTTTCACAACGGGCAATGGCAGACCACGCGGCGCTTGAACGGCGATGAACTCCACGTCGCGCTCGGCCAGCAATATCGGCCCGGCGAGCTCAGGACTGAAAACGTTTTTATACGTGAAAAAGCACGGATTCTGCGCGTGCAGCTCCTTCGCGCAAAAGATGCAGGACTTTAATTTGCGGTTTGTTTGTGGCTTTCCGGGAGGAACCAAGAGTCGAGTCCAGGAGGGAGATCCGAGGATCTCCCATCCCGTCCTTTTGCAGTAAGGTCATCGCACGGCCCAGACTAGGCTCCACCTCCAGTAAAGTTATTAGAAAGGGTGCTCGGCTCTCTTCCTGCAAAACTCACACAGTGGAAATAGCAATCGCGTTTCCAAATGCCCGGAGCCCTGCAAATTAAGGATTTAATGAAGCGACGCTGACTCGGGAAAGAAAAAGTTGGTATAAGTGGGCAAATATATACCCATAAGGGGCAGGAAGCAATCCAGAAAGCTTTAACTATTACCTAAACAGGAAACTTGGATTTGTCGGATGATTGGAGGACGAGCAGAAAAAGAAAGTAAATGAGCACAGCTACATTGACCCAGGCGAACCAATCTCCCCAGCGTGTATAAAGTGTTGCATCGTGCCGCACGGGCGCTCGAGCGAGCAGCGTGGCAAAAGGAGCGGCCGTGCTGTTTTCTTCCGCGAGGATACGTCCGCGGTCGTCGCTGATAGTGAGGATGCCGTTTTTGGCAACACGCGCGATGGTAAATCCATCTTCGACGCCACGCATAATCGCCATGCGGCCGTGCCACCATCCGTCCCGTCCGAAGTCCCACGCCGGGACGAGCATCAGCCCTACTTTACGCATTCCGTACTGACGAGCCAGCGGCGGATAGTCCATGTCTTTGCAAATCTCAATCCCGATGACTCCGGCGGGTTGATGCAACACCGTCAGCGCCGACCCCGGACGCTCGCCCGCCTCAGCTCCTGGCACCAAGTGGTGTTTGAGGTAGACGGCGTCTAGCGCCGCGGTGGGAGAATACAAGCGCCCCTCGTTTAATGCATACCCGGTTTTGATATGCAGAACTCCAACCAGGACCTGCGTTCGGGTTTCGCTGGCGGTAGCCTCAAAAATACGATCGACCTCGTCAGAAATCGTATCCGGAACGCGTGCAATCATTTCCGGCAAGACGATCACCTGCGCTCCGCGCCCCGCAAGGTCCTTAACTTTATCGGCGTAATCATTGAAAAGGCGCGAGGCCTGCTCTGCGCTGCCGGGAAAGATATTTTGGGGCAAATCGGACGCTGCCAGGCCCACCATCAGCGAGTGCGGAGCGGGTGGCGTCGAGCGCAATCGCCGGGCACCATACCCTAAAGCCGCGATCAAGACGACTGCCACGGTTATGGCCAGCGCGGGCTTTTGCCTGCCATTCTTCCCGCTGGCCAGAGCTGCGACCGTGGAAGAAAAAAGAAGAACCAGGAAACTGATCCCCGAAAGGCCGGCCAGCGCCGCCGTCTGCACTAGCGGCAAGAATCTCATCTGGGTATAAGCTACATCCAGATAGGTTCCGGCCAAACTCATCAGAAATTCGAAAACCACCCACACGCACGGCCACGAGATTGTCGCCAGCCACAATTGGCCGCGCTGCAGAAAAGCGCGGAACAAAAGAACGCCGAGGCCGGCAACGACGGCGGGGACGATCAACAGGTAAAGTACAACCCAGAGCGGCATTCCCAAGTGGCGTTCGTAGGCCCACATATCGAGCCTGCCCGCAGTCCATGCCAGCACAGCGGTGCCGAAGGCCATCAGCGCCCCGGCGCGTGGCGCGAGCAGCAGCACCGGCAGCGGCGCAAGCCACATCAGCCACCACATCGGGTTGAGGCCGCTTCCGAAAAATAATGCCGACGCAGAAAGTACAACGGCGGCAACGCCCCATAAAACCAACGGATAATGCCTAAGCTTTGAGTCCATGCAATAACCTCCGGAGCGAGCGCTGAACGAGCTGCCGGAATTGCGATTCGGAAAGACTGAACCTTCCTCCACGGTAGAGCGCGATGTAGCCATGAGCGTGCGCCCATAGTTCAAGAGCCACTTCCCAGACGTCGTCCTTTTTAAGTTTTCCCTTTTGCATCGCTTCAGCCACCGCATCGGCAATCGGGTTCATCGTGGGGGAGCGGCGGGCGTGAAAATCTTCAGGGAAGCGGCGGGCATCGCTCCGAGGCCGGGAAAAAACATAGTCAAAGACGCGGGGCCGGGCAAACGCGTAATCCAGATATCCATCCATGATGTGGACGATCTTAGACTCAAAGGACCTCGACGCCGACTTCGCCTCGACAAAATCACGCAGCTTTTCAAATTCGGTGTCTGTGACGGTTTTGAGCAACGCGGCGCGGTTTGGAAAATGATGATAAATCGCCATCGGCGTGATCCCGGCCGCCTGGGCAACCCGGCGCATGGTCACCGCCTGCGGCCCTCCTTTCTCGAGAAAGCGCAGGGTGATCCCGGCGATTTTCTCGGCGACTTTCCCGCGACGTTTCACCTATACAGTGTATACTATTTATCTATACGATGTATAGATTAAATATTCGGAACGACAGCAGCGGTTTGCGGGGATTCAGCCGATCGCCATCCTGGCTACGGGCATCGAGGCCATGCCGTACTGTGGTAGATTAGGAAGACGAAGTTTCGCTGCACGTTCTCAATTGCCGCCTGCGCCGGCCTGGATTCGGCGCCTCGAGGTGCGTTATCACCAAGATTCATGCGGCAGCAGCGGGTTGCCAACAATTCGGTTCCATCGTCATTCGCCATGCACATTCCGGACGGCTATTTAAGCCCCTCAACCTGCGCGGTGATGTACGGCGCGGCCGTGCCCTTCTGGGCCATGGCCCTGCGAAAGGTGAAGCGCGCCTTGAGCGCGCGCTGGATTCCGCTGATATCGGTGTTTTCAGCCTTCTCCTTTGTGGTCATGATGTTCAACGTTCCGATACCGGGTGGCACCACCGCCCACGCGGTGGGGGTGGGTGTGGTGACGGTGGTGCTGGGGCCGTGGTCTTCAATGCTTGCCGTTTCGCTTGCCATTTTTGTCCAGGCGATTTGTTTTGGCGACGGCGGCGTCACCACGTTTGGCGCCAACTGCTTCAATATGGCCATCGCAGGATCGCTGGTGGCCTACCTGGTTTATCGCGTCGTGGCCGGCCGCGCCGGCCTGAAATCATCGCGAAGAGTGGTTGCGGCAGCGGCCGCGGGTTATCTGGCCCTGAATGCCTCAGCGCTTTGCGCGGCGATTGAGCTGGGAGTCCAGCCGCTGCTCTTCAAAAACCACGCCGGCGCGCCGCTCTATGCCCCGTATCCACCGCATGTTGCGATCCCGGCGATGATGATTGCCCATCTGACCGTTGCCGGCGTGGCCGAGCTCGTCATTTCCGGCAGCGTGGTTGCTTATCTTCAGCGCACTCGTCCCGAATTTTTAAGGCAGACCGCGCCGGGGGCCGGGGATACCGGAGCGCGCGAGCGAGAACCCATATCAGGGTGGGCAGCGGCAAGACCGTTGTGGATAGGAGTCGCGTTGCTGCTGGTCCTCACCCCCCTCGGCATTCTTGCGGGGGGAACCGCATGGGGAGAATGGTCAGCCAAAGCTTTCTCTGACCCGGCTGCGAGGCGGGCAATCGCCCAGGCTTCTTCGCATCACGCCCCGCCGACCGTGGCTCCGCACGGTTTGGCACGGCTCGCCTCTGTGTGGACCGCTCCTTTTCCGCTCTACGCACCATCATTTCTTCACCAGCGTTTCTTCGGCTACTTCATGTCAGCCTGCTTCGGCGCCGGGATCATTCTGGCGGCCTCGCTCCTGGTCTTCTGGGTGGTCCGCAAATGGAGGGGCGAGGTGCCGAGCGCAGGGAGGAGTTGATCGATGCCAGCGCGCGCACCATCGCTCCCGCCCTCAAGAACGCCCCACCGCCGCTCCAGAAGCATTGTCGAGCGTAACCTGGAATCACTGGCAGCCGGGATCGAGCATGCGCTTACGGCCGAAGAGCTCGCTCGCGCTGATGGCTTCCTTCAGCGCCTCGACGCGCGGGTTAAAGTGGCGGGAATTTTCAGCCTCATTGTCGCGGCAGCGATGGCCAACCGGCTTTGGGTTATCACAGGATTATTCATGGTGGCTCTTGTTCTGGCTCTCTCCTCTCGCGTGCCGCTCGCGATGCTTGCCAAAAGGGTATGGATTCCAATCCTGATTTTCACTGG
>JASHTR010000525.1 GCA_030040455.1 Terriglobia bacterium
GCATACCGGGCGATCCTGCCACGCAGACGGGGTTTGGCGCGCTCACCGGCACCACGTCTCCTCCCACCGGCCTGCTCGGCGTTGGCTTGGGCGGCGATAGCTCGCCTCGAATGATCGCGGTTCAGGCGCGCGTGGAGTTTTGATCGGTGGCCGGGACGTTCCAGTTGGCATTGAGCGTGATGCGCCTCTTCCCGACATCCAGGCGCATGGTTCCTTGGCTTTCCTCATTCTGTTCATAACCCTGGAGAAGCAAACCCACGAAGTGGGTCTCCAAACGATCAAACGGGATCGTGCCTGGCCCGGTTGCTGCCTCTCCTTCTCCCTATTGAGGATTACCAATGATAGTGACAACAAGCGCTGTAGCGGCGGCCTGTGGCCGCCGGTCTTTCGCCGGAAAAGGTCGTCACTATCATTGGTAATCTTCCTTAATTGTTGATGTAAAAAGAAAATTGCCGTGCTTGGGTGAGAGTGGTATTACTGTACACGTAATGCAAGGGTTCCTAACCAATCTGGTTAAGATCAGCAGCCATTCTTCTCTCGCTGTCCTTTTCGCCCAATTCCCGCCGACGCAGATTGCCATCAAGATTGGACTCGCTGTGGGGATTGGGTTGGCGGTGGGCTTAGAGCGCGAATGGGCGCACAAAGATATCGGAGTGCGCACGTTCGCCGTCACCGCTCTACTCGGTATGCTGAGCGCGCTGCTTGGGGTTGGCTTCTCTGTGGCGGCGTTCGTGGGCGTATTCCTGCTCGCCGCCTACGTGAATGTGCGAAGCCTGATCGTGAACCAGACGCTTGAGATCACGACGTCAGCGGCCTTGATGGTGGTGGTGCTCCTGGGTGTCCTGGTGGGTGAAGGCCATTGGTTTACGCCGGTCGCATCGGCGGTCCTGGTATCCATGTTGCTCGCCTGGAAAACGGAGCTGGCACGTTTTGCCGGTGGGCTGACGCTTGAGGAAATTCGCAGTGCTGTGTTTATCGGCCTTATCGCTTTTGTGATTTATCCGGTCTTGCCAAACCGTTTCATCGATCCCTGGGGTCTGATCAATCCGCGCGAGGTTTGGGCCGTCATCATCATCCTGGCCGGAATTGGATTTGCTAACTACGTGCTGTTGAGACTGTATGGGACGCGAGGGCTTTACTATACGGCCTTGCTCGGCGGCCTCGTGAACAGCACTGCGACCGTTGCAGAACTGTGCCCATTGCTGGCCGAAGCGGGTGAAGGTGCAACCGGGATTGGCGTGGCGGCGGTGCTGCTTACCTCTATCGCCATGTTTGCGCGGAATCTGGCCATAGTGGCAATTTTTGCGCTTTCGGCCATTGCCACTGCATTTTGGCCCCTGGGTTGCATGGGGGTCTTCGCGGGGATTGTAGCCTGGCTTCGCCATCAACACAATGCGCGGCAGCCTTTGAGATTGAAGATGTCATCTCCACTCTCGTTACGGCGAATCATAGTGTTTGGGGTCTTGTTCCTGATCATCGAGGTTTCGGGCAAGCTCGCTGAGCGCTACTTAGGACATTTGGGTTTTCTAGTCGTCAGTTTGCTCGGCGGCTTGGTGAGCAGCGCCAGCACGACGGCGACCGCCGCGATCATGGTCGCCCACGGTCAGCTCCAGCCCGAAGTGGCAGGGATAGCAGTGGTATTATGTTCCGTTTCCAGCGCCCTGGCGAACCTTCCTTTCGTCTATCGTCAAACGCGGCAAAGAAAACTGACAGGCAGCTTGGTTGCGTTCTCCTCGTTGATGGTCTCTTTAGGCTTGGTTGTCCTGCTGATGCGCCTGCGATGGGGCCGTTGAGTCTCCCGCCTCCGGCCGGTGGCGGCACCGCAGTTCCCTTGAAACGCCGAATCCCTACGGATCCGACGTCAACACCACTGGTGACGGTCTGCGCAACGAGTTCAGGCGGTTGCCATTCGCCTTCACGGGCGTATCCGTAGCCGAGGTCAGAGCGCCCTACCTTAACGTATAAAGGTTGAGGGCGCGCGGGCGACATCAGGGCCGCTGCTCATGTCTTGACATTGTCTGGTAAAGGGCGATACGCTACAAGTAGCCAGGAGCACCGATGCCGTCACGTGTGACTCGCAGTGAAAAACTCGACCTGCGGCTTACCCGCCATGCCAAGCGGACGCTTCAAGCAGCGGCAGCAACTTCGCATCGTTCCGTGAGCGAGTTTGTGCTGGAGAGCGCCTTGGCGCGCGCCGATGAAACGCTAGCCGATCGTAGGATATTCACTCTGAGTGACAAGCAATGGAAAGCCTTCCTTGCTGCGCTTGATGCGCCCCCGCGAGCCATGCCGCGCCTGGAGCGCCTGTTGAAGAAATCCGGATTCTTCGACGCCGGGTCCAGTCAGTGACCCCAGAACGGCGGCCAGAGACGCGGATTAACCGCAGCATCGAAAAGTTAAGGGCGGATCATCGCGTAGAAGCGTTCGATTGTGGCCGTGACGAACTGAACCGCTACCTGGTGCGATATGCTTTGCAGAACCAGCAGGCGGGCGCGGCTCAAACCTACGTCGGCCTTGTCGGCAACCATGTCGTAGGGTACTACAGCCTCGCCGTGGGGCACGTCGCTCGGGAGCAAGCGCCCGAGCGTCTAACCAAGGGACTCGCACGCCATCCCGTCCCAATTATGTTGCTGGCGCGGCTCGCGGTGGATCGCCGCTGGCAGGGCCAAGGGATCGGCCAGGCACTTCTGAAAGATGCGATGCTGCGCACGTTGCAGGCGGCAGACATTGCCGGCATCCGCGCCTTCGCCGTTCACGCGAAAGATGAGGCGGCCAGGAATTTTTACCAGAGGTTCGATTTTGTTCCATCTCCCACTGACCCAATGCATCTCTTCGTTCTATTGAAAGACGTGCGACGAATCGTTTCCGTTTAAGCCTCTGCCTACGGACGACTTGATGGATTTTGACGCTATTCCGAACCCGCATCCTGGCACGCCGGGTTGGAGCGCGAAGAGCTGGGTTGGGCCTTCCTACCCCTCCAGCCCACCGGAATGGTGCCATTAAGCCGGCCTACTCAGCGCCACGTCCTCCAGGACGACGCGTCTGAAGATTTCGGGGTCGCGGAGGCGCTCGCGAGCGTCAAGAATTCCGATTCCGGCGATCCGCCCATCGGCAGCGTAGTCCACGGCGATCCCTTCCGCCACGTGCTTGGTGGTCACGGTGGTTTCGATGAACCCGATATACAGCGCGTCCACTTCACTGTCGTAACTGATGGTCATAATGGAAGTTCCTTCCTCAGAAATAGTACACGTAAACCGTCACCACCAGAATCTCCTGGGGCTTTTCCACAAAGATAGGGGGCACGCGCTTCGTTGCATAGAGCCGCCCGTTCCACTCACGGTCAAAAGCAAAGTCCTTCTGGCATTCCTTGCGACCCCGCTCAGCTTCCGCCCAAGGACATTCCCGTATTGCCTGGGCGATCTCTGGATGGGTAGTGCCGCGCTGTTCTGCGCGCAGGCGTGCATGGCCTGAAAGGCGGATCGGCTTCACTCAGCCCGCCTCTCTTCGTCCGAATCCAGATTCAGAATTGCGCGCACAAGTTCGTCGATCTCGTCGAGTTGTGGCCTTAGCTTTTCACGGATCATGTTGCGCAGCCAGCCCAGACTGCCTTCGCGGATCTTTGCCGGAAGGCTATCGAGGTAATATTGCGCGATATCGCCGCACTCGCGGCCGAGGTGAGCCAGCTGTTCATGGGCGGAAGTGTGGCCGTTGTAAAGCGGAATCGGAAAAGCCCAGACCTTCATGCAGATGTCCCTCGGGCCAAAATCTCCCCTCGATTGCAAAGGTTTCACCGCCTCATCGAGGGCCACTCGCCCCGAACGGACGCGCCGATTCTCCACGACACTGAAATACCGCTGCGCCTTGCCATCCTTGAATCGCCTTTTGCTGCGCAGAAGCATCCTCAGCACGCATCCTGACAAATTTATTCAGGACTTGTAAAGGGAGTAGGTCGGCACTACAGCTGCCCACCTTAAGGGTGAAATGATCCGGAAGAGGTTAGATCGACGCGGTGATCAAATTCGCTCCGCACCATTCTGTATCTGCGAAAGTCAGGTTAGGAGCGTCCGCGTTGGGCGTGCGTAGGATCTTGTGGATGGTTTTCTCGACGGCTTCCAGC
>JASHTR010000526.1 GCA_030040455.1 Terriglobia bacterium
TCCGGCATCGCAACCGTTGCCGGATTTGCGGCCGTCCGCGCGGCTTTTTGAGGAAGTTTCAGATGTGCAGGCTATGTTTCCGCCAGCTCGCATTGCGGGGAGATATTCCCGGAGTCATAAAATCGAGTTGGTGAGGCTGGTGCGGCGCCGTTCCCATTGCCGCTGAATTCGCCGATGAGAAGAACGGCGAATCAACAATAATGTCTACGCGTAGAGCGTTGGACTCTCGACGAGGAAAAGAAATAGACCTATGGCAGCAGTTACCGACCCGATCGCGGACATGCTGACGCGGATGCGAAATGCCATTCAAGCCCGTCATGCGCGCGTTGATATGCCGGCCTCCAATCTGAAAATCGGCATCGCAGCCCTTTTGAAAGAGGAGGGCTACATTGGCAGCTATAAGATCAGTGAAGAGGGCAAAAAAAAGGTCTTGCGGGTCAACCTTCGCTATAGCTCGGAAGGCGGCAACGTGATTAATACGCTTCGGCGCGTTTCGAAGCCGGGCAGGCGGGTTTATGTGGGTGCTGACGAAATTCCCCGCGTTTTAGGAGGGATGGGCATCACGGTTTTGACCACTTCGAAAGGCTTGATGACCGGGAAAAAAGCGCGCAAAGCCGGCTTGGGAGGGGAAGTGCTTTGCGAGGTTTCATAAGGCGCTGAATTATGTCAAGGATCGGCAATAAAATCATTCCGTTACCCTCGGGCGTCCAGATTGAGATTGAGTCTTCAGCGGTGAAGGTGAAAGGGCCGAAGGGAGCTCTTGAAGTTTCTCTTCCGCAGGGTATCCGGGCGGAGAAGCAGGACGGGCATCTGTTCGCCCGGCGGGATGAGGGGGCTGATCCGGCGCTCCACGGGCTGGCGCGAAGTTTGCTCGCGAACGCGGTCGAGGGGGTCACGCAGGGATTTGAAAAGCACCTGGATATTGTAGGCATCGGCTATCGCGCGGAAGTCAAAGGGGACAAGGTCGTCCTGAGCCTGGGATATTCACACCCGGCAGTGTTCTCTATTCCCGAAGGGCTTTCTGTCGGCATTGAGAAGCAGACGCACCTGGTGGTGCGAGGAGCAGACCGGCAGCGCGTTGGCCAGGCTGCGGCGGATCTCCGCCAGTTGCGGCCGCCGGATCCCTATAAGAATAAGGGTATCCGGTATACCCAGGAACGGTTGAAGAAGAAGGTGGGGAAGGCGGCGACGGGGTCCGGCACGGGCAAGGCGTAATGAGACGCATGGGCATGGATTAAGTTGAACGTCAGTCGCACCAAATGCCAACCTGGTTGCGACTCCGCCGTGCGACGCTATCCATGATTCGCGCTATTGGGGCTCAGCCCCGAGGATGAGACGACGGTGCTCAAAATAATTTCAAAAGACTCAACGCGGCGGCGCGTTCACGCACGGATTCGCAAGAGCATCGGAAGCAAGTCAAGGTGGCCGCGGTTGAACATTTTTCGCTCGCTGAATCATATTTACGCTCAAATCATTGATGACCGGTCCGGACGAACTCTCGTCTCCGCTTCATCGCTGGACCGCGAGGTGAAGGGATCGCTTAAAGGGGGCGGCAACGTCGCTGCTGCCCGAGCCGTGGGCCAGGCGCTTGCCGGAAAGGCCAAAGCGGCCAAACTCGAGCGCGTTGTCTTCGATCGCGGCGGCTATCGTTATCATGGCCGCGTGAAAGCGCTGGCCGATGCCGCCCGCGAGGGCGGATTAAAATTCTAGAGCGGCATCACGGGAGGACTCTGGTTGATTCATCACATCGATCCGAATACGCTCCAACTGAAGGACCAGGTTATTTCGATTAACCGGGTCACGAAGGTGGTGAAGGGCGGCAAAAACCTCAGTTTCTCAGCGCTAGTCGTCGTTGGGGATGGTGGCGGACACATTGGTTATGGTTCCGGCAAAGCGCGCGAAGTGCCGATGGCGATTCGCAAAGGTATCGAAGCGGCAAAAAAGTCCATCGTCAAGGTCAACATCACGCCCACTTCCATTCCCCACGTGGTCCTGGGTAAGTTTGGAGCGGGGAAGGTGCTTCTGAAACCCGCCCCCGAGGGAACAGGCGTCATAGCCGGTGGAGCGGTGCGGGCTGTGGTTGAAGCGGCCGGGGTTCAGAATGTTCTCACCAAGTCCCTTGGAACCACCAACCCGCATAACGTCGTGAAGGCCACCATGGATGCCCTTCTGAAGCTTTGCAACCCCGAAGAAGTTGCCGCGGTGCGTGGTAAAGCTCCTGAAGAGTTGTGATACGGAAATGAAGAAGCCTTCCAAAACCATTCACGTTCGATGGATTCGCAGTGGCATCGGTTTCCCCCGCCGGCAGAGGGAGAAGGTCCGCAGCCTGGGGTTGCGCCGCCTCGGGCAGATAAGGGAATTAGAAGATACACCTTCGGTGCGGGGCCTCGTGGCGGCGATTCCTCATCTGGTTGAGATTGTAGAGCCGCAGGCCACGCCGAAGTGGAAGTCAGTTCCTGAATACGCCCTCGTATCTCTTCCGCCGCTGGTTCAGGAACCATCGGATTCCTCGCCAGGCAAGGAGTGAACTACCTTTCTATGGGCATTCATATTGGGGCAATCCAGGCGCCCAAAGGAGCGCATAAGCGGACGAAACGAATCGGGCTTGGTATGGGCTCCGGCCACGGCAAGACCGCAACCCGCGGGGCAAAGGGCCAGAAGTCGCGCGCGGGATCCCGGCTTCGCCCCGGATTTGAGGGCGGCCAGATGCCGCTTCAGCGCCGCTTGCCGAAACGCGGGTTTACCAACATCTTCAAGAAGCGCTATGCGATCGTGAATGTCGGCGACCTGGCGACCTGGGACGTCAGTCAGCCCATCACGCCCCAAGCGCTTGTCGAAGCGGGCCTGATTAAGAGGATTGACGATGGAGTCAAGGTTTTGGGAGGCGGTGATTTGAAGTCGCCTCTGAAGATTTCGGCCCACCTTTTTTCAAAATCGGCTCGGGAAAAGATCGAAAAGGCCGGCGGCAAGGCTGAGGTTCTTCTCGCATGATGGAATCGCTTAAAAGCCTTACGGAGATTCCCGATCTACGGAAGCGGATTAGCTTTACTCTTATTCTGATGGCCGTCTTCCGGCTGGGATCATGGGTTCCCACGCCGGGAATCAACACTACGGTTTTTCAGCAATATTTTAACCAGCTCAACGGAACGCTCTTCGGATTAATGTCGATGTTTTCAGGCGGCAGCCTCAGCCGCCTGACGGTTTTTGCGCTGGGCATCATGCCGTACATCACGGCACAGATTATCCTTCAACTGCTGACTGTCGTTTCTCCCACGCTCGAAAAACTCCAGAAGGAAGGTGAGCTCGGCCGTCGCAAGATCACCGATTACACGCGATGGATGACCGTGGGGCTGAGCATCATCCAATCGCTCGGGATTGCCGTGGCTCTCCAGCGTGAAACTTCGCTGGGAGTGCCGATGGTGACCAACCCCGGTGCGGGCTTTATCTTCACCACCGTCCTGACTCTGACGTCGGGCGCCATTTTTATCATGTGGCTGGGCGAGCAGATCACGGCCCGCGGCATTGGCAATGGCATGTCATTGCTGATCTTTGCCGGGATTGTCGTGGGGCTGCCAGGAGCCATCAGCAACCTTTATAGCAA
>JASHTR010000527.1 GCA_030040455.1 Terriglobia bacterium
TTTCTTTGAGCGCGGTGAATATGACAACGCCATCCAGACGTACGAAAGCGGCTTGGCCCAGGATCCCGGCAACCAAAAACTCATTGACGGAATTGCGCGCGCGAAGCGGGCCAAAGCCGCTGAGGCGAAATTCCTTGGTCCGTAACCCGGCGCCGCGCGTCGGAGAAGGAGACAGAGATGAGAATCTTGGCCGTGCGAGGCTGTCTCAGGCCTCATTGGGATTTTCTAATCTGTCTCGCGCTGGCGCTGGCGGTGGTTCCGCCCGCCTTGGCTTTGCAAAAAGCGCTCGACCAACAGCAAATCGTCGGGCTGATCAAAGGAGGAGTGGCGAGCGAGCGCGTGGCGCGACTGGTTGAAGAGCGGGGCATCGACTTCGCGGCAACGCCCGATTTCCTTTCTGCTCTCAAGCAGGACGGAGCGAGCAAAGTTTTGCTCGATGCCCTGCGCGCCGCCAACCGGGACCTTCCACCGCAGGCCGAAACGTTTGCCGAGAAGAAGGGAGAGGCCCAAAAATATCTTGCGCAGGGGAGGGATCTTCTCCAGCAGGGTCAATGGAGTGAAGCGGAAAGCGCGCTACGCAAGTCGGTCGAGCTCGATCCCACGAGTCCCGAAGCGCATTTTTATCTGGGGCACGTGCTCAGCGAAGAGCAGAAGCTAAACGACGCCATCGCTGAAGATCGCCAAGCGGTCTTTCTGGCCCCGGATTCAGGGCCCGCGCGCTGCAACCTGGCCAATGCTCTGCTGAACCGGCATGAGTGGAAGGAAGCCACCGAGCAGTATCAGCAGGCGGTGCAACTTAACCCCAATGACGAAAAAGCCCATTACGGTCTTGGCCTCGCCCGCTACGATCAACAGGATTGGGTCGGAGCCGAGGGGGAATTTCGGAAAGCACTGAGCATTGACCCTTCAGATTCGCACGCGCTTTGCGCCCTTGGGCTCGCTCTTCTCCGGCAAAACAAACTCAATCAAGCCTTTCAGCAATATCAGCAGGCTGTGAAGCTGGACCCTCATAGCGCTCTGGCGCACGCGGGCCTGGCCTACGTGCTTCTCGACCGCGGTCAGAGACAAGAAGCGCTTCAGGAATTCCGGGTGGCGGCGTCGCTGGCCCCCAACGACCTCCGGTATCGCGCAACCTACGAAAAGCTTTGGCAGGAACTGAAGCCATAATGTGGATTGACGCCTCAGAGAAGATACATGCCCCGGAGATTGGGCGGCATTGGATCAATTCTCCCGCGCTTACCCTGGCCCAGCTTCAAGGCTGCGTGGTGCTGGTGGATTTCTGGGATTATACGTGTGTCAATTGCATCCGCACATTGCCCTACGTGAAAGAATGGGATCGGCGCTACCGGGCGGTTCACCTCGCCGTGGTTGGCGTCCACGCTCCTGAGTTCCATTTTGCCCGGACTGCCCGGCACGTGGAAGAAGCGGTGAAACAACTGGGGTTGGAGTATCCGGTTGTGCTCGATAACGATTACCAAATCTGGCAGGCCTACTCAAACCGCTGCTGGCCGGCGAAGTACCTGATCGATGGAGACGGGGCCGTTCGCTATTACCACTTCGGTGAAGGCTCTTATCGGGAGACAGAAGAGGCGATCCAGAAACTCATCCGCGAAATTCATCCTGAGGCCAACCTGCCGCCGGTGATGGAGCCGGTTCGTAGCACGGACAAGCCCGGCGCGCGATGCCACCCGGTGACGCCGGAGCTTTATTTAGGCTTTGAGCGGGGACGCCTCGGAAATGAATCGGGATATGCAAAAAATGAAGTGAAGGTTTATCGGGCCGGGTCGAACTATTCCCCCGAGGCTGCTTACCTGGACGGCCCTTGGTTTGCCGGCCCCGAAGGTATCACCGCGTGTCCACTGGAGGACCATCCATCGCGCTTACTCGTGCCTTGCACGGCTGCGGAGGTGAACGTGGTGATGAGCCCGCCGGAGGGAGGAAGCGGTGTTATGGATCTCCGACTCAATGGAAAGCCACTGCCCGAGGCCGTGGCGGGGGAAGATGTGGCGTTTGTCGACGGCAAAGGCAGCGTCCCGGTGAAAGACCCTCGAATGTATCGCCTGCTGAAGGGAGCCAGCGTCGAGCCCCACTTGCTGGAGCTTCAAACCGTTACGCCGGGCCTTGAAGCCTACGCCTTCACTTTTGTCTCGTGCGTGGAAGGTGACTGAAGAGGATTCCACATGTTCAAGCTTAACCGTCGGGACTTTATCAGCAGCGCCGCAGTGGGGGGGCTTTCGATGCTTCCGGGAGGCACAACCACCGCGCGAGGCGATCCAGAGCGGAAGTTTTATGCCAACCTCAGTCTCGGCCGCCTGGGCTTTAAGGGCACGTTCCAGCAGTCCGTGCAACTGGCGAATCAGTACGGCTTCCAAGCCGTCGATCCGGATGAAAAACTCTTTGCGAGTTTGTCCGATGACGATTTGAAACGTCTGCTGGACGATCTTGCTATGAAGCGGCTGAAATTCGGCTCAGCAGGACTGCCGGTCAATTTCCGTAATGACGATGGAACGTTCAACGACGGTCTGAAAAACCTGGCCGGCTTCGCAAAAGTGCTTCAGCGAGCCAGTATCCCCCGGGTAAATACGTATGTGATGCCGTGCAGCAACACGTTGACCTATCCCCAAAATTTCCGCCAGCACGCCTGCAGGCTGCGCGAATGCGCCAAGGTGCTGGCGGATTACGGCCAACGCCTGGGACTTGAATACGTGGCGCCGCGCACCCTCTGGCGCAGCGAGCGCCAGCCTTTTATTCATACGCTCTCAGAAATGAAAGAACTCGAGGTCTCGATTGGCACGGATAATATGGGCATTCAGCTCGATAGCTGGCACTGGTTCAATGCCGAGGAGACGGCAGCGGACATTGAGACGCTTCGCGGGCGCGACGTCATCACCGTCGACCTGAACGACGCACCGCACCTGCCGCTCGACGAGCAGCGAGACAACCACCGCGAGCTGCCGGCGGCTACCGGTGTAATTCCCGTAAGGGAATTTCTCGGCGCGCTGGTTGCCATCGGCTATGACGGACCGATTCAGCCTGAGCCCTTCAACGCCCGCTTGCGCGCAATGCCGCTCGACCAGGCGGTTGCGGCCGCCGCGGCCGCCATGCGAAAGGCATTTGCCGAGGCCAACCTTGCATTTTGAGGCTGGCCCTGCTGCTTCGGATAGCGTCCGCGCTTCGGGTCGAGCGCCCTGTTGCGGTCGTGTTCAGTAACGCCCGGAGTCATGGGCTGGGGTTTCTGAGCATCTTGAAGGCGAGTGGAAGGACGCCGTGGATGAGGCCCGAGTCGGGAAACGCTCCGACGTGCATGGCAAGCAATCTTGCGAAGAGGGCCGGGTTCGAGGAAAGGGCGGAAAGGGCGCGACGACGCAGCCACGGGTGCCCGGCAAAAGCAAGCATCAGCGTGGTTGTTAACAGAGGCCTTTTGACGAGGCGATGGTGACTCGCCTGGTAGCGCGAAAGGTCGCCCGCTTCGAGGCATGTGGCTAGAGCATTAGCCTGTTGGAAGGAAAGCGAGAGTCCCGCGCCGCTGATGGCGTCAACTGCACCGGAAGCGTCGCCGGCGAGCGCCACGCGCCCGCGAAAGACGCGCTTCAGCTCGCGGGAAGCGGAGACGCCGCCCCTTTCACCGCTGGTGGCTTCGGCGCCGCGCAGCCGGGACCTGACCTCGGGGAAATGCAGAAGAGCTTCCTCCAGGCGAAGCCGCCCGTTCTTCGAGATGACGGCGATGCAGACTTCTTCAGGGGCTATCGGGGTAACGTAGATCTGGCAGCCAGGGCCCCAGTAAATTTCCGCATAATCACTCCACGGCGCGATCCGAAAATGCCGCCGGAAGCCAAACCGCTCCTGATCGAAGCGGTAACGGTCAAGGCCCGCCCAGCGCCGGACGAGGGAATGATGACCATCCGCCCCAATCACCCATCGGACCTGGAAAATCTGCTGATCCAGAACCACGCCATTGGCGTCGAGTCCCTGGACGTGGGCGCCCCACATCAAGATGACACCCAAACGCGCGGCATGATCGAGAAGCGCCCGGTGCAGCGCGGTTCTGCGCATTCCCAACCCGGGACCATCCGGAAAATCTGCTTCCACGCGGACGCCGGACCCCGAAAAGCAAATCCCCCGAAATGGAAACGACCCGGCAGAGGGAAGATGAAGGCCAAGCGCTTCGAGAGCGCGAACCCCTTCCGGCATCAGACCCTCGCCGCAGGCTTTATCGATCGGTGGCTGGGCGCCATCGGCCACCATCACGCGAAAGCCTTTGCGTCGCGCGGCAATGGCGGTGGCAAGCCCCGCCGGGCCTCCGCCCACAACGAGAACGTCCGCGCTCACCGCCGCCTCGCCCATCCTACCACCTGAGAAGCACCAGCTCCGAACAGAAGCCCGGTCCCATCGCCGCTAAAAGTCCATAGGTGCCGGCCGGAGGGCGGCGGCGCATCACTTCTTCAAGAACCAGCAGCACGGATGCTGAGGAAAGATTCCCCACCCTGCGAAGGACGTCCCAGGAAACCTCCAAAGCCTCCCGCTGGAGTTTCAGCGCGCGGGCGGTGGCCTCAAGGATCCGCGGCCCGCCCGTGTGAAGAATCCAGCGACCCACGTCGCGGAAGGCGAGCCCGCAGTCCTTTAGAAATGCATCCACATCGCCTCCCAGCCGCTCTTCAATCAGATCCGGCAATTGCGGTGAGAGAACAATTTGGAATCCCTTCTCCGAAATATCCCAGCCCATGATGTGCTCGGTCCCGGGATAGAAGACGGAGCGGCTCGCCAGGATTTCTGGACCCGGCTCGTCTCTCGCGGCTCCAGCCACGATCACGGCTGCGGCGCCATCGCCAAAAAGGCCGGCAGAAATCAGGTTGGCCATCGAGACATCCTCCCGCTGGAGGGTGAGCGTGCAGAGCTCAACCGCCAGGAGCGCGGCAACTTCATGGGGATAGCCGCGCACGTAGTCGGCCGCCCGGGCAATACCCGCCGCCCCTGCCACACAGCCTAGGCCAAAGATGGGGATTCTTTTGAGACAAGATGAAAAGCCCATCCGATTGGCAAGGCGCGCGTCCAGCGAAGGGCTTGCGATGCCGGTCACCGAAACCGTGAAGATGGCGTGAACATCTTTCGGTGATAACCCGGCGCTCGTCAGGGCGCGGCAAAGCGCCTGCTCGCCAAGCTCCTCGGCGCACTTGATCCAGGCGTTGTTCGCCTCGCCCCACGTGGCGAGAGAATAATAGCTATCGGCAGGCAGTGAAAGAAATCGGCCCTCAACGCCGCAATGCGCATGGAGCCGGTCAATGAGCTGCGGCGCCGTTAATCTATCTCCCCAGAACTTCTTCAGCCCCTCGGCAATAAATTCCTGCCGGTAGTAATGCCTGGGGAATGCGCTCGCAACGGCCGCGATTCTCATGCGATCCCGCTATCCTGCCCTCGAAGAAGGTTTCTTCAGAAGCTTTTCACAGCTTTTCAGCGGCCTCCAGCATACCGCTTCTCCTGACGATCGCAAAACGCATTATTGAATCATCACAATCCTTCCATCCGGCAAGCGTTCGAGGACGGGCGCATAGAGTCCGATCAACTTTCGTTTCCACCATAGGCCCTCCGTGCGCATCGTCTTGAAGCTGGTGAACCAATACTGCCACATCACGGCGCGGACGGCCACGGGCGGCGCGTCTGAGAAAGGATTTCCCGCGAAAAGCGCGAGGACGTGCGGATCATTCAGCAGCAACAGCTCTTCAGTTGAAACCACGAAGGGGTAACGGCGCCAGTCGCCGAGCGAGGCAAACCATAAGTTCCAGTCGAAGCGAGGCTGATAGGGCGCATAGATGCGCGGGCGCGCGCTTGGATTTTGGGGCTTGTAGCGAAAGGGATAGGGAATCCAGTTTTTGCCGTCGCTCGATCCCTGAAACTCGATCTCATAACGGTCGCGCGTCATGACGGCAAACAGTCCATATTGGTTGGCAATGCGAAAGGGTTCAAGCGCTTCCACCGGTCCCGCCGGGAGGGGAAGACGGGGAAGCAGAATGAGCAGCAGCAAAGCGGCGTCAACGTAAAAGATCCATCCGAGGCAAATCCCGGCGACCGCTTTTGAGAAATAATGCCACGCGCCGCGCTCCGGGTTCTTTGCCGGGCTCGCTCCGGTTGAGCTGCCAAGGAGCATACGCCACGCGCGGCTATCAGGCTTTTCCTTCGGCCACCCGAGACGGTTCGTGACCGATCGCAGAAACCGGTCGTCGAGCAACAGAAATCCCAGCGCGAGCACGAAGTAATTCAGGAAGGCCAGATTAGCCGTAAGGATGATGCCAATTTGAAAAGGCGTAACAACGAAGAAGCAAACAATGCGAAAACGCCTGGGAAAGAAAAGCAACCAGACAACCCCCAGCTCCACGACTAGAGTCGCCAGGGCCACGGCCGTGTTGAACGCGTGCGGCAGGTGCTGTGCATACCATCCAATCCAGTCTGGCAGTGGGCCGTTCGAATAATAGGTAAATAGCGCGGTGAGGTGACGCCATTCCGGATCCCCTCCAAGAATTTTGACCAGCCCCGATTCGAAATAGATCGTGAACCAGAGCCATTCGAGCAGAAACAGGCTGGCGCGCGAAGGGGGATGATCCTCTCCCAACCCGGGAAGCAAACCCGGCGGCGCAAAGAAGAGAGAGAGGAAACCGGCGGCCAGCAACATGCCGTCCGATTGGTAGGAAGAGAAATCCTGCGCCGCCGAAACAAAAGAGAGGAATGAAACGAGACAAATGGCTGCGGTCCCCCGCGGCCAAATATTCAGAAACAGCAGAATGGAAGCAGTGAGGCCTGCCGCGACCAGCAGCTTGAGAGAGCCGTTGCCGCTGCCCAGCCATAAAAGCGTAGGCGCGTACCAATAACGCGTCACGCCAAACTGTCGGGAAAGCAGATGCAGGTAGCTTGCCGCCGGCAAGATGCCTTCGGGGCCCACGAGGCCGTTGATTTGAAACCAGAGCGAATAGAAGGCTGAAAAAAAGATGAGGCCCAGCGCGCGCAAAAACAACCAGCGCGGCCACAAGCGGCCCGGCTTTCCGGGAGGTTCCGGACTAAGCGCCCATCGTCCAAACTGCAGCAGCAGACTCGAAGGCACAACGGCCATTGTAGCCTGAGAGCGCATGATGGCGCAGCCTTCATGGACGCGCCTCGTCCAAACAGATGTATCCTAATTGAGGATTACCAATGATAGTCACAACAAGCGCTGTAGCGGTGTCCTGTGGCCGCCGGTCTTTCGGCGAAAAAGGTCGTCACTATCATTGGTAATCCTCCGTAAGCCTTCCGCCACGGGCCAGCCCGCGAAGACGCTGTATAGTTCCTTGATTGCCGATCTTCTGAACGAAGCGAATCTGCGCGAAGGCACGCATGGCGTGCCGCGCTCGACCTATAGTTTCCGGCACACGGATGCCACGCTCCGCTTGCAGGAAGACGTGGACGTGTATTTCCTCGCTGAGCAGATGGGAACTTCCGTCCACAACCGCGCCGCTGAGGTTCCCGGCATATTGCCTCGCGCTAGTGCGTGGCGGCCAACACGGAAATGCGCGGCACACGGATTTGTTTTTCGCGCTTGCGCGTTTGCGCAATGTCGTAAGACGACTGCATCCGCATCAACGTGTCCATCTTCACTTCAAAGGCTTTCTCAATACGGAGCGCCATATCCCCGGAGAGATCGGCCTTGCCATTGAGCAGGCTGGACAATGTAGGCCGAGAGACGCGCAACGCTATCGCCGCCGCCGTGACCGTCAAGCCTGCGGCTTCGATAATCTCCGTCCGAATTAAATCCCCAGGATGAGGCGAATTTTTCATGGGCATGGCCTCTAATTGACAGCATTGTAATCGTTCGATTACACTTGACCTATGTTCTCGATTCGTCCTTTGCCCGAATTTACCGCATGGCTCGATGGGTTGAAGGACGAGGCGGTACGCGGCGTGATCGTCGCCAGAATCAAACGATTGGAGCGCGGTTTGATGGGAGACGTTCAGCCGGTGGGTGAGGGCGTTTCGGAGTTGCGCATTCATGTGGGCGCGGGCTGGCGTCTGTACTTCACCCAACGCGAGACGCAGCTTATTGTGCTGCTCGTGGGCGGCTCGAAACGAACGCAGAAAAAGGACATCAAACGGGCCAAAGCACTGGCCGCATTACTGGACTGAGCGGAGAAAAATCATGAGCAAACGTATCAAGGTCGCCGACCTGCCTGAGTTCGACGCAGCACACTATCTCGACAGTGAGACCGCCATCGCCGCTTATCTGACCGACATTCTGGAAGCCAACGATGCGGCTCTGTTGGCATCGGCGCTGGGGGACATTGCCCGTGCTCGTGGCATGACGGAGATCGCCAAGAGAGCGGGGATCACGCGGGAAGCCCTATACAAAGCCCTGCGCCCCGATAGCGCCCCGCGATTCGATACCGTGAGCCGCGTTTGCGCCGCGCTCGGTGTGCGACTGGTGGCTCAGCCCGTCCATCCTGCCTCCGATGGACCGGTCCCAGTGTAAGCATCCGAAGGTACGCTGCTAACGCAGCGGGAGAACTGGCGACACGTCGCCATTAAGTTCGTTCAGGATGCTCATTGTTTATGTCAATATCGAAGGTGCTGCGAAAAATGCCTCGCTATACATCCGCGTATAATTAAAGGGACATTTACCGATCCTCTATGGCATACTTCTCGCAGGAGGAGTGGCCATGGTTCCTCGCTTGCTGCGGTTGCATCCTCAGACGTATCACCGATTGATCCGATTGAGCAAGGAGGCGGAGCGCGATGGGGTCTACCGCGTGGCGAAACGACTGCAAGCTGTCGTCCTGAATTCCGAAGGCCGAACGA
>JASHTR010000043.1 GCA_030040455.1 Terriglobia bacterium
GGCTTTGCTCTTCAGGATTTTTGGCAGCTCGATGCTCGTGGTCCGAACCGCGCTTGCTGTCTACGGAGGCTTGTTTTCGGTCTTCACCTATTTGCTGGCGCGTCGCGTTTGCTCGCGATGGTGCGCATTGCTGACGGTGTATCTTCTTACGATCACGTGCCTGCCGTGGCGGTTCATGGCGCTGCATAATTGGGATAGCACGCTGTGGGTGTGCGCGGCGATCTACTGCGCCGTCCGGTGGTTGGAAGCGGTGGCGGACCGGCAGGCAGCAGGCAGCAGGCGAAAGGCGGAGGTAGCGCAGAGTTTCCCGCCTTTGGAAACTCTGCGGCCTCTCCCGGAATCCCTCGAGAAAAGCCGCAGACTTCGAAAAGCGCGAAGCCTGCGCGTCTCTAGTCTCTTGTCTCTTTCGCCTCGTCTCTGGTCTCCCTCGTGGTGGGCGTTGGCGACGGGAAGCTTTGCGTCAATAACGGTCCTTTTCGAGCAGTCGAAAGGGGCGGGGCTGATTCTGGGCTTTGTCCTGGGCATTGCCCTCGTCACGCTCCTTGGCCGCGGCAGAATCTGGCTCGGCGCGAAAGATTGGAGCGCCCTTGGCGCAGGTCTTCTGTGGCCTCTTGTCCTCACGCTCGCTTATTTCGCGGCCCATCACGCTTTGCACCCGATGCTGGTGGACTGGTTCTGGCCTTTTCACCATTACACGAGCGTGAATCGCGTGCCGTATGGTTATCAGGATTGGTCCAGCGTTTCCCGAAAAGAAATGTTTTATTCTGGGTCGTTAACCACAAGGCTGGTAACGCTGCTGACGGTGAGCCCTTGCTTTGTGATTCCCGTGCTGCCGATTGTTGCCGTGGTGCTTTTGGGGTACTGGGTATTCGGAGCAAGGCGAGGAATGCTCGCGCCGGAGCGAGCCGCCCATTATATTCTTGTCTGCTCCAGCGTGGCCGGGCTGCTGATTTCCGTGATTCTGGTCCGGGCAAATATAATTCACTTCGTCTATCTCGCTCCGATCTTCTACCTGGTCCTTGCCTGGCTCATGGACGGCGCCGATATTCACGGAAGGCTTGTGACCGCGATGAGGCCGCTGGTGACGATCCTGATCCTCGTCGCCTTCACGGCCGTGGGGATGGCGTTCGTGGTGAGGAATCGAAGCGGCCACGAGCGAATCAAGACCCGCCGTGGATGGGTGACCGCTCCAGCGGCGGATACTGTGGTTCAATACACTCAGGCTCACGTCGCCGCCGGCTCGAAGATTCTTGTTTATCCATACCTGCCGCTTTATTACTACCTGACCGCAACTTACAGTCCCACCCGCTTCGAATACCTGCAGCCGGGCATGAACACCCGCAAACAGGATGAAGAAGCGATCCGCGAAGTCGAGACCAGCCGCGCGCGCGTGGTGCTCTTTGAGCCGGGTTTCGATGAGAAGATTGCCGCCTCGTGGCCGAATACGCCAATGGGATTTATCGCCAACGACCCGGTAGGCGACTATATCCTGGCGCATTATCGTTCGTGCAAGGTTCTGCAATCGGCAGGTGGCTGGCGATTCCTGTTTATGATCCGAAACGGGCTTGCATGCCCGAAAAAATAATTCACCCCGGAGGAAAAACCAAGGGAAAAAGTAGAAAATTGAAGGGCATCGGTAGCCGGCGCTTGAATTTTCTAGCCCTCAGGATCCAGCAAACACATGCCAAGGAAGTTCCGGGCGACTTGAAGCGCGGAAAATCGGCAGCAGCACTCAAGCGTCTTCATGTCTGTAGCTCACGCTTTCTTCATGTTCTCTGTGTCCTCTGTGGCGAACTCCCTTCTGGTGAGTCCAGTGTTACCAATCGTATTCACTCCCCGTTCTTCAAGTGTTAACCACCACGTGCGCGGGTCAGCCGCGGCGGCCGTGTTGGCACTCATTTAGCGCCCAACCGCACGCAAGAACCGCCTACTAGAATATTAATTCCCCATTCTTGCCTAGCCAAAGATCGCGTAACTAGCTGATTTTATTGAAAAAACATGAGCCGTGCCCAGCCGCGGCAACTCCACGCTATGGTTAATAAATAGTTAATGCTTGAGTATGGAACTAGGTTTGCTAGAGAAGTGAGGCGTGGGTGCAGGGTTTGGTCCGGCGATTGCTCCTAGCAAGGCCGTTCGGATTGCCCGGCCTGTGCGAATTTAAGCTGGAGCGATTCAGGACACTAAACTAATTAGGGAGGACACAAAAATGGAGTTGATTACGAACGCGCTTACCAGCCTGCACCGCGAGGAATCAGGCCAGGGATTGGTGGAGTACGTGTTAATCATCGCTCTGGTTGCTTTAGCGGCAACTGCCGGAATGAGCAGCCTGGCCAGCTCGATCAACAGCGCGTTTTCAAGGGTTGGCGTTATTCTCGGCAGCTACATCAGCTAGTTCTCGCTTTGGGGGGGGAACACGCGGGGAGGAGCCGGCGAAGCCGGGCAGGGTAACTTGCCCGGCCCGCGGGCTTGTCCCATGAGATAACACTACAAGAATGGAGAGCGAAGAAAATATGGAGTCAATCATAAACGTGCTTACGAGCTTGTACCGTGAGGAATCAGGGCAAGGCTTGGTTGAGTATGTGTTAATCATCGCCTTGATTGCGTTGGCGGCAACTGCAGGGATGGGCACTCTGGCAAGCTCGATCAACAGCGCGTTTACAAGGGTTGGCAGCCTTCTCGGCAAATACGTCAGCTAGTTTTCGGTTTTGGAGGGGAGAAACACGCGGGGAGGGACCGGCGAGGCCGGGCGAGGCGAGTTGCCCGGCCCGCGGGCGCTTTTGAGGGATTTACCACAGAGGGCACAAAGAGCGCAGAGAAAATTCGGCATGACGTATTCGAATTTTCTTACATCATCGGAGTCTCTTTGAGTTTTTCCTCGTGCCCTCTGCGGTGGAAAAGATCTATGGAAAGCTATCTTCTGATCGGCGCGTTGGTCCTGGCCACAACGGGAGCCGTCGAAGACGTGCGCGCCCGGCGGATCCCAAACCGGCTGACCTACGGCGGCATCATTGCGGCCCTGGGATTTCGGACGTACTGGCTAGGCTGGCATGGGTTGGCTCAGGGCGTGGGAGGATTGCTCGCCGGAGGGGGAGTGTTTTTCTTGTTTTTCCTGGTGCGCGGAATTGGTGCCGGCGACGTAAAGCTGATGGCGGGGGTGGGCGCGTGTGTGGGCACTTGGCCAGCGGTGCTGGTGATGGTTTACACGGCGTTTGCCGGTTTAGGGATCGCGGTTTATTACATGGTATTTTACGGCAGGGTTGGCAGCACGTTGGCGAACGTCGGCGAGCTGCTTCGTTTTCACGTGACTTCCGGCGTGAAACCTCACCCGGAGATTAACTTGCAAGACACCAGCACGATCAAAATGCCCTATGGCCTGGCGATCGCAATGGGAACGCTCTTTCTTTTTGCCTCATCGGCGCCTTATTTCCGGGGGTGATTTACGGATACCAGAAGAATCTTAACGGCATTAGTATTGGCCATCATCATCGCCGGAAGCCTGACCTTCTTCGTGTACAGCCGGTTGCGGCGCAACGCCGCGCACCCGCGGTTAACCCACGTTGTAGCTGCTGTGAGGAGCATCCCCGAAGGCATCGCGCTCACCTCGGACGACGTGACGCTGATCGATTGGCCGGCGGAGGTTCCTCTGCCCGGTTCATACACCAAAATCTCGGATGTAGTGGGGAAGCCGCTCATTTACCCATTGGGCGCGAAAGAGCCGGTGCTCGAGCGCGACCTCGGTGTAGAGGGATCGGGCATTGGCCTTTCGGTGAAGATACCGGAAGGAATGCGGGCGACCTCGGTTCGCACCAACGAAATCACCGGCGTCGCGGGCTTTCTCTACCCGGGATCGCATGTGGACGTGTTGGCAACGTTTACTGTGCCGGGCACTCCTGGTCCCGTGACCCAAACCATTTTGCAGAATGTCGAGGTGCTGACTGCGGGCGAAAAGGTTGAGCCGGACCCGAGCGGCAAGCCGCAGACGGTGAACGTGGTAACATTGCTTCTCAACGCCCAGGATTCCCAAAAATTGTTGCTGGCCAGCACCCAGGGCTCGATCCAGTTTGTTTTGCGCAATGGCGCGGATCAGGGCAAGGAGAAAGTCGAGCCCACCCGGCTCGGCGAATTAGTCACGGGGCAAGCTCAGCCGACGCCGGCAGCAGCGCATCCGCGCAAAGCGGCGAAGCGGCGCGGGGGAATGCACGCTGCCCCAATGCCGCCCCCGCAGGTTTACGTCCTCGAAGTGATTCAAGGAGATAAGCGGAGTACAACGAAGTTCTAGGAGGATGCTGAAAAGCCTCAAAGGCTGTCATCCCTTCGTGGTGCTCAGGGCAGGCTCTGAGGAGACGAAGGATCTCGATGTGTACCGGGTTCTCCAAATACAGGGATGCTTCGCTTTGCTCAGCATGACATACCCAGAGAGGTTTTCGGCAACCTCCCAAGTCAGGGGCCGGGCGCCAGGATTAAAGATATGAAAAATATGGATCGGTTCAAGGGACTCATTGGTTTGCTTGCTATTCTCAGTCTGGCAGTGGCGAGCGGGCTGGGGGCGGACGCTGCTTCGGCACCGCAGTCGCTTCACGTGCTGTCGGGCCGGTCGGTCGTGATTAACGTTCAGGTGCCCCTGAAGCGTGTTCTGGTGAGCAACCCCGTGGCCATCGATGCGGTGCCCACCACGCCAACCCAGTTGGTGGTGGAAGGCAAGCAGGCTGGAGAGAGCAGCCTGATCATGTGGGATGAAGCGGGCAACTCCCGCATGTTGGACGTGACGGTGGACCAAGACGTGAGCGGTTTAAGGGCGGCGATCGAGCAGGCGTACCCGAATTATGACATCCGGGCGGAGGCGGATGGGGGACGCGTGATTCTCTCCGGCACGGTGCCCGACAAGGCGGCGATGGATGATTTGACCAAGATGGCCACCCTCTATTCAAAAGACGTGGTCGACTCGATGACCTTGCCCACGCCTGCACACCTGCGCGAGATCCTGCTGGAGGTGAAGGTTGCCGAGATTGACCGCACCAAAATGAATCAGTTTGGGTTCAATATTCTTAGTACGGGGGCTGGCAACACGCCGGGTGCGATTTCAACCCAGGAGTACGGTCCTGCGTCAGGCTCGGGCGGGTCGCCGCTGAACCTTACCGGAACGATCGGGGCCGCGACGACCGGAACGAGCACGACGTTTGGCCTGTCGAATCTTCTGAACATCTTTCTCTTCCGACCGGACCTTAACCTGGGCGCTACCATCGAGGCGCTTCAACAACGGAATATACTTCAGATTCTGGCAGCGCCGAACTTGATGGCGATGAGCGGCCAGCCGGCCAGCTTCCTGGCCGGCGGTGAATTTCCTTTTCCGGTGGTTCAAGGAGGCGTAAACATTGGGGCGGTGACCATCCAATTCCGGCCGTATGGCGTTCATCTGGATTTCACCGGCTATGTCGAACCCGACAATACCATTCGACTGAAAGTGTCCTCCGAGGTGAGTACGCTGGATTACACGAACGCGGTGACCATCTCCGGTTTTACCATCCCGGCCATCGCCACGCGCCGGGCGGGAACGGTGGTGGAGTTGAGGGATGGACAGTCCTTTGGAATCGCCGGGCTTCTGGACCAAAGGGTCACGGATGAGTTCAGTAAAATTCCGGGCATTGGTGACGTGCCGATCCTGGGTAAGCTCTTTCAGTCAAAGTCAGTCCAGAAGACGCGGAGCGAGCTCGTCATCCTGGCAACGCCGCACATCGTCGATCCGGTGCGGACGGGGAAAGCGATGAATGCACTCCCGAAACCGGCGACGCCGTACATGCAGCCGGACAAGTTTGATCGAGGTGTGCCCGGAAACAAGCATGTGAATCAGCAGCCGCAGCCTCCCGGCGAATGAGTCACGATGAATATCATGGATGCTCATGAAAGCGCAAACGTTTCGGCGCGTGACGGATTCTCGCTAGGCGAGCCCCTCTCGCTCATGGGTGTTTGTCTCGATCCGGAATCACTGAGCGACGTGAAGCAGTTCGCCGCGTCCATGCCGCTCGTCCGGCTGCTGGCGCCAGTGACTCAGTTTGTTGCTGAGGATGACGATTCGCTGCAAGGTTGGATACCCGGCTCGCCGCCCGAAGTCTGCCTGATTGATTTTGACGCAAACCGGCGAAGCGCCACCTTGACGGCGGAAAAAATCCATGCGAACCTGCCCGGCACGGCGATCTTTGCGGTCTCTTCGAACTCGCAGCCGAGCCTCATTATCGAAGCGATGCGGTGTGGCTGCAGCGAATACCTCGTCAAACCGCTCAACCACGATCAACTGTTGGAAGCGGTGGCCAGGGTGGATGGTCGGAGAAAGGAAAGAAAGGAAGTATCGAACGGGCAGGTGCTGGCCTTTGTCGGCGCCAAGGGAGGCTCCGGCGTCACCACCATGGCGACGCATCTCGGAGCGCTTTTGGCCAAGTCTTACGCGCGGCGGACGCTTCTGGTTGATCTCCACCCCACGTTTGGGGAAGCAGCGTTCTATCTGGGCATCACAAAGCACAAGTATTCGTTCTATGAATTGGTGGAGAACAAGGACCGGCTGGATGCCAACCTGCTCCGGGGCTTTCTCCTGCGCCACTCATCAGGGCTGGAGGTTTTGCCAGCGCCGGACTCGGTCGAACCATCCCGGCAGCTTGCCGAGAACGACATCGGCCATACGATTGATTTTCTTCGCTCCCGGTACGACTTCGTGGTGGTTGACTGCCCGCCGGGGCTGAGCAAACCGAACCTTGAGGTGATTGCCCGTTGCGATTGGTTGTACCTGGTGCTTGTGCCGGAAGTCTCGGCAGTGGCGAATGGCGTGCGTTGCCTGGACTATCTCACGCGGGCGGAATACCCGCTAGACCGGGTGAAGGTGGTGTTGAACCGCCACCTGAAAAGGGGGATCGGAATCACCGACGATCAGATTGAGAAGGCGCTCCGCAGGCAAATCTACTGGAAAGTCCCAAACCAGTACAACCAGGTGATCCGCACGATTCACGGGGGGGATCCGTCTTCTCAAATCACCGAGTCGGAAGTGGCGCGAACCATGCTGGCGTGGGCGGAAACTCTCGGAAAACAGCCCGACTCGCCCGGTGATGCGAAGAAAGGGAGCAAGCGCCTCTTCGGCCGTCTGGGTCGGTGAGACAAGAGCTCATCGCGCCGGATTTCCGCTTGCGCGGGAATGACGGAGTTGGGTTGAGCTCAAAGGCCGCGTTAGGGAGGGTAACCACGGTTAACTCGCAGCTTGAGTTAACCGTGGGTTTTTCATTCAGCGAGGGGGAATGAGGAAAAATGGGAGATTTGGACGTGACGGCAACAACAACCATTGCCGGCGGAAAGGGGGGGCAGATGGATGAGAAGAAGATGGCAGGGTTGCCTTTCAATGTGTACCAGGACCTGAAATCTTCCGTCCACCGCGACCTGCTGAACCGGGTCGATCTCGAAAAGGTGGCGGCGCTGCGCGATGGGCGCATTCGAAGCCAGGTGCTGGCGGTGGTTGAGGAAATTGTTTCCAAGCTCGAGACGCCGATGAGCGCCGCAGAGCGCGCCCGGCTGGCGCGGGAAGTGCTCGACGAGGTTTTTGGCCTAGGTCCGCTCGAGCCACTACTGAAGGATCCCACCGTCGACGATATTCTTGTGAATACGCACAAACACGTGTACGTGGAACGCGCCGGGAAGCTGGAAGCAACCAACGTGATGTTCAAGGATGACATTCACCTGATGCACATTATCGAGAAGATCGTTTCCGCTGTGGGCCGCCGGATCGACGAATCGTCTCCTATGGTGGATGCGCGCCTGGAGGATGGCTCGCGGGTGAATGTGATTATTCCGCCGCTGGCCATCGACGGCCCCGCGGTTTCCATCCGGCGTTTCGGTCATACTCCCTTGACCGCCGACGATCTGCTCGCCAACCAGACGCTTACCCCGCCGATGCTGGAACTTCTGAAGGGAGCAGTCCGGGCGCGCTTGAGCATCATAATCTCCGGAGGAACCGGCGCCGGCAAAACAACCTTTCTTAACGTGCTTTCCAGTTACATCTCCGACCGGGAGCGAATCGTCACCATTGAAGATTCTGCCGAACTGCAGTTGAAGCAGCGGCATGTCGTGCGCCTCGAATGCCGCCCCCCCAACGTTGAGGGCAAAGGAGCGGTGAAGCAGCGCCAGCTCGTGATCAACAGCCTGCGAATGCGGCCGGACCGGATCATCGTTGGCGAAGTGCGCGGCGAAGAGGCTCTGGACATGCTGCAGGCCATGAACACGGGCCACGACGGCTCGCTCACCACCGTCCACGCCAACAGCCCCCGCGACGCGGTGGCGCGGCTTGAAACGATGGCGCTGATGGCCAACTTGAACCTTCCCGAGCGTGCCGTCCGCCAGCAGGTTGCCTCCGCCGTGGCCATCGTAATACAGATTTCGCGCCTGAGCGACGGAACCCGAAGGGTGACTCACCTTACCGAGATTACAGGTATGGACGAAGAGGTCGTCAGCATGCAGGACATCTTCCTCTTTGAGAAGAAGGGTGTTTGCGAGGATGGGCGAGTGATCGGGGCATTCACGGCGACAGGCATTCGGCCCAAATTTGCGGAGAAGCTGGTGGCGTCCGGGATTACGTTGCCAGCGCGCCTGTTCGACCACGAGGTCCACGTTTAAGAGGATTCACAATGTCTCCGGCGATGCTGTTCATTCTGATTCTGGTGCTGACCCTCGGCGTCATGGTTTGGGTGCTGAAACCTACCCGGGCGGAAGTGGAAATTCAGCGACATCTGAGCAGCATCGGAAGCAAATACACAGTGGACCCCAGCGGCGCGACCATTCTCAAGCGCGACCCGCTGAGCTCCATCCCCTGGCTCAACGATCTGCTCCAGCAGGTGCCGGGAGCTTTGAATTTGCGGCTCTTCATTGCGCAGGCGGGTAAGACATGGACCGTCGGCGCCGTAATCTTCGGATCGCTCTTTGCTCTTATAGCGGTCATGTGGGTCGCGTCCTTTCTGAACGCAGTATTTGTGTTTGCCTTGCTTTTAGGCTTGATCGCCGGCGTGCTGCCGTATGGATATCTATACGTGGTGAGGATGAACCGCTTCAGGCGTTTTGACAACTTGCTCCCGGAAACGATTGACCTCATGTCCAGGGCGTTACGGGCCGGCCATGCTGTGACTGCGGCGCTCGAGATGGCCTCGCAGGAGATTGCCGAGCCTGTTGGCTCCGAATTCCGTATTGTCTTTGAGGAGCAGAATTTGGGCTTGCCCCTTCGCGAGGCGATGCTCGGCCTGGCCGAGCGAGTTCCGCTGGATGACGTCCTGTTCCTCGTGACGGCGATCCTGGTTCAGAAAGAAACCGGCGGCAACCTGGCTGAGATTATGGACAAAACGGCGATCGTGCTCAGGGAACGGATGCGGCTGAAAGGGCAACTGAGGATTTATACGGCCCAGGGCCGATTGACAGGCTGGTTCCTGGCTCTTTTGCCGTTTGTCGTGTTTCTCCTGATCAACGTGGCGAATCATGGCTACGAAGAGAAGCTTTGGACCGATCCTCTCGGGCGTCATCTCGTGTATGCAGGACTGATCCTCATGGGAATCGGGATTTTTGTGATACGAAAGATCGTTGATATCAAGGTGTAGGCCCATGGGTCTTTTATTTGCCGTTGGGGGAATTACGCTTCTTCTGTGCTTTCTGGCGGTCTTCTTGTTGATCGGTCGAGGATCGCGGGAAGGCGCGCTGCTGGCAGAGGTAACCAGCCAGGTGCGCGAGTCTGGCTCTGCAGGCTTTGGAAGCAGATGGTTTAATGCGGAGCGGCTCGCAAAGCCGTTTGAGTGGTTTCGCAGCCTTTTTAGTGGCGAGCCCAACCCTGATATTGTCCGCCGCCTTGCGCTCGCCGGTTATCGGAAGCCGTTCCACGCCGATGTGTTTACGGGGGTGAGGCTGATCCTGCCCGCCGCTCTTGGGGCCGGGGTGGCAATGTGGGTCCATAGCAATGTTTTTGTCTGGTTCCTCCTGGCCCTGGCCACAGGCTTTTTCATGCCGCACGTGTGGCTCAACCACGCCATTTCCAAACGGCGGGAGAACATCAAGATGGCATTGCCGGATGCGCTTGATCTGCTTGCCATCTGTGTGGAAGCCGGGTTGGGCTTGGATCAGGGGATCCTCAGGGTAGGCAACGAGCTGAAGATTCGACACAAGGAGCTGAGTGAAGAGTTCCTCCAGATCAATCTCGAGCAGCGGGCGGGAAATCCGCGCATCGGATCGTGGCGGAATATGGCCGCCCGGGTGGACCTTGAAAGCGTGCGGTCTTTCGTCAACATGCTCGTGCAAACAGAGCGTTTCGGAACCCCGATTTCTAAATCGTTGGCCGATTTTTCAGACGCTTTGCGAGTTCAGAGACGACAGCGGGCAGAAGAGGCCGCAGCCAAAACGACCGTCAAGCTGGTGTTTCCCCTGGTGCTGTTTATTTTCCCCAGCATTTTTATTGTGACCGCGGCACCGGCGATTATTACGCTGATGAAGAGTTTCGGAACGATCATTTAACTGACTCAAAAAAACAAAGGAGATTTGACACATGAATAACGTGGATCTGATCCGGGTTGTAGCAGGGATTCTGGCTGTCGTCGTCTTCGTCGTTCTTGTCTTCAGAATGAGAAAGAAGGCGCCCCGCTAGTCCTTGTTCCGGCCTGGAAGACTCTAGGCGATTAGGGTGGGGGCGGGAAGGTCCGATGGCGAAGAACCGGAGCGACGTATACGTATACAACCTGACGAAGGAAAACTTCCTTGCGTTTCGGGTGAAGATTGCTGATTCTATCCTGAGCAGGCTCGTGGGGCTGCTGGGGAGAAACCGTCTGAAACCCGAGAGCGGGATGTGGATTGTACCCAGCAACGCCATCCACACCATCGGAATGCGTTTTACGATCGACGTTGTCTTGATCGATAAAAACTTCCGAGTGGTCGGTTTGCGGGAGCTGATGCGACCGTTTTCCATCACCCGGCCGAACTTCCGCGCCGAAAGCGTCCTGGAGCTTCCCGCGCACACGATTTTCAGGAGCCGGACCGAGCTGGGCGATCAATTGCAGATCGAGCATTACGAAGCGGCCTCGCACATCCAACCGACCACCCCCGACCGCATTTCAGCAGCCTCGGAGCCGAATATCCCGCGATAGGGGTATTTACTTGATGCCACTTGACCCATCCCACGTGCGATCGTTTGATGGCTAAACCACAATATGTGGGGCTTAGTGGCGCCAAGCAAATACTCCTTCCCGCAATGATGGCGCTCCGCAGAAGTCGGCTTTTCTCACCGTCATCCTCCCAAACGCGCAGACCGGCCCCGGCGCGTCGCAATCCTCCAAAACCCAAGCGGCGACCACGCACTGTCATCCGGCACCGAACCGGTTTGTTATTGTGGTGTTGAGGAGTGGCCGGGTATGATGAAATGGCGGTAATGCTTCGTTCCGGCAAGGCACGAGCGAGGAAGAGAAGCAGGCATGGCAGCGGAGTTGGACATCCGGGAAAAAGGGGCGGTGCGCAATGGCGAGCGCATCGTTTGTGATGCACGGCTTTTCATGCAGCTTCTTGCCTTCGGAAATTGCGCGGATGTCGGCCCCGTGGCGCAGTCGCTGGCCGAATCGGCGTTCGAGAGCGTCCTCTACAAAGATGTCAACGACCCGCGAGGCGTTGCGCTGCTGACTTGGAGCGAGGATCCCGGTTTCTTCGTAACCACGCTGCGTGAGTTTGTGCTGAAGGCGCCGTGGGCCGCGTTAACGCCCAAGCTGGAATACACCATGTTTGGACGTACCTATGCCCTCGGCCACGAGCCTGATCTGGCGGCGTGGCTTTTTGAAAAACCACGGGAGACTGCGCTCAATCCGGAATGGCCCTGGGCGATCTGGTATCCTTTGCGCCGGGCTGGCGCCTTTTCGGCGCTGTCGTCGGAAGAGAAGGGGCCGATCCTCAGCGAGCACGGAAAGATCGGCCATGCCTTCGGTGAATCCGACTACGCGCATGACATTCGCCTGGCATGCTTCGGACTGGATAAGAATGATAATGACTTTGTGATCGGCCTCACCGGGCGCGATCTCTATCCGCTTTCCGCTTGCGTCGAGGCCATGCGCAAGACGCAGCAGACTTCCCGCTACATCCAAAGCATGGGACCCTTTTTTGTGGGGAAGTCGGTCCGGCAAAGCCCTCGCAGGAGGCGGGAACCCTCACCGCCTGAAACATGAAAATTTTCCGCGAAGTTTTTTTCATCGTCTTGGGCGCGCTTGCTGTGGCCGGGATTGTTGGGTTCGTTCTCACTGCCCACCCGCCTAAGACCGCAAATCCGGGTCGTGGACAGCAGCCACCGGAAGAGGAGCAGGAGGGACGGATTGACCAGCGGCCGCTCGAAATGGCGCGCGCGCTGGCGGCGGTTGCTTCAACCCCTGAGGAACAGCAGCTTGCACAAGATGCCGCGCGAGCGGCTGACCGTGAGGTGGACCTCGCGTTTGCAAGCGCTTTGCGGGCGGCCAGCCAGCAGCCTCCACCCAAGCGTGAACAGGCCATCGAGGAGCGCGTCCGCAAGGCGCAGAATGAAATCAAGGAATCTCAGGCAAGAATCAAGCAACTGACCGCAAAATCAGCAGAGGCACAAGGCAAAAGCAGCCTTGCGCCGCAGGTTGCTTTCGCTCAGGCCAGGCTTGATCTCGCGCAGAACGAGCTGGCAGATGCTCAAGAAGACCAGGCGCGGGCGGGCGGCGGCGCTTACGGTCAGATTGAGCGCCTGTGGCAGGAACATCAGGCAACGGAGCATGCGAATGGAGCCACTCGCCCGAGCCCGGTTTCGTTTCAAGCTTCGTCGGAACTTTCCGCGCGGAGCCTTATCTCGCGGTGGGGGGCGTGGAGCGGCCTTGCCACCAAGAGCGTGGAGGTGGCGCAAGCGCAGGAGTATGTCCTCAATCAGCGAGCTCTTCTGACCCGCCAGCACGACGCGCTGGAAGAGCAGGTCGCAAGCGTCGAGAGCCAGCAACCGCCTCCGCCGGCAATAGGTGGCCGGAAGGCAGCCAGGGAAAAACCCTCGGAGCCCTCGAATCAGGTCACACCAGCCTCCCTCTCCACTTTGCGCCAGCTTTCACAAGACGAAAGTAACCTGGCGAGCCTTGACCAGCGCATTCAGGACCTGGGTAGCCTCGCCATCCTTTACGCGCAATGGACGAGCCTGGTGAGTGTCCGCTCGCGTGCGGCCTTGCATCGTTTGATCCGGTCCGCGCTCTGGGTTATTCTGACCCTCCTCGTTGTTTCCCTTATTTGCCGGCTCATCGACCGTTTCTTTGACCGTATCAATCTTGAGCGTAAACAACGGATGACGCTTCGAGGCGTCCTGCGGTTCATCGTCCAGGCCTTGGGCGCATTAGTGATTTTGCTTGTGGTCTTCGGCTCTCCCAGCCATATGTCTACGGTCATTGGATTGGTGGGCGCAGGCATGGCGGTGGCGTTGAAGGATTTCGTGGTCGCCTTCTGCGGCTGGTTCGTGTTGATGGGGCGCAATGGGGTTCGAGTAGGCGACTGGGTGGAGATTAGCGGCGTGCGCGGTGAGGTGGTTGAGATTGGCTTGCTCCGCACCGTGCTGCTGGAAACCGGGAACTGGACCGAAGCCGGGCATCCCACCGGCCGCCAGGTGGCCTTCCTTAACAGCTACGCCGTTGAGGGATACTATTTTAACTTTTCCACATCCAGCCAGTGGATGTGGGATGAGATGCCGGTACTGATTCCTTCACACGATGACCCCTACCCTACCATTGAGAAAATCCAGGATCTTGTTGTGAAGGAAACGCAAGAGAACACGCGAAAGGCAGAGGAAGAATGGCAGCGGGTAGCGCAGCGCTGTGGCGCAAAGTCGTTTTCGGTAGAACCGGACATCAACGTAAAGCCCATCGAGACGGGAGTTCAGCTCATTGTCCGTTATATCGTCCGCGCCAGCGAGCGTTATGAGGTGCGCTTTCGGTTGAGCCATGCTATTGTGAAGCTGCTTCATCCAAGCGAGTCGCCGCCCGCCGCAGGGCTGCTCGCGGAGGCGACCGGGCCGGAGATTCCTCCAATGGAAGCAGATGCCGCGTCTACCTTTGCAAAACCGTAGACGAAAGATGGGAAAAGAGGCTTCGAATGAGCGCGTATCGGATGAGTGATGACGATTTCAAAAATTACAGTGAAGATGGTTTTATTATCGTTAGATCGCTCTTTGACGCCGGGGAGATGGAGTTGCTCCGCGAGGCTGTCCAGGTGGATCGGGACCTGGCTGAAGCGGCGTATGAGGTGAAGGACCGCGAGGGCGGGACCGCCAAGATTGCGCTCTGGCAAGGCGCCGGTGACGACCTCTATGGGCTCGTCGCCCGCTCCCACCGAATTGTGGACACCATGGAACGCCTGCTGGGCGGTGAAGTTTATCATTGGCATTCGAAGATGACCATTAAGGATCCCTACACCGGAGGCGCCTGGGAGTGGCATCAGGATTACGGCTATTGGTACAATTACGGTTGCCTCTATCCCTATTTAGCCAGTTGCATGATTGCGGTCGACCGCATGACCAAGGAGAACGGCTGCCTGGAGGTTTTGAAGGGATCCCACCACATGGGCCGGCTCGAGCACGGCGTCAACGTCCAGCTCGGCGCCGATATGGAGCGTGTTGAAGTCGCAATGAAGACTTTGGAGCGGGTCCATTGCGAGCTGGAAATTGGCGACGGCATTTTTTTCCACTGCAACCTGCTTCACAGCTCGGGACAAAACAAGTCCTCGCAGCCCCGGAGGGCTTTTCTGTGCTGCTACAACGCAGCCCGCAACAGCCCGTACAAAGTGGTTCGACACCCGCAATATTCTCCTCTTGCCAAGGTCCCGGATTCAGCCATCAAAGCCGTGGGCCTTAAAATCGCCCGGCAGGACTTCAGCAAGACAAGCCACTACCAGCTTAAATAACACAAGCCCCGGTTTGCTAAAAAGCCAGTGCGCGGTCAAGGTCGGCCATCAGGTCCTCAACTGCCTCGACGCCAATCGACAGCCTCACCAGCCCGTCCGTAATGCCCGCCGCAATGCGCTGTTCACGAGGAACGGCGCGGTGGCTGGCGGAAGCCGGGTGGACAACGAGCGAGCGCGTGTCGCCCAGGCTTGCCGCACGCGCAAAGATTTTGACGCGATCCATCATCTTTCTCCCGCTCTCGTATCCACCCTTGGCCTCAAAGCTGATCATGGCTCCAAAGGCCCGCATTTGCCGGCGTGCAAGGTCGTGTCCGGCATGGGAGATGAGCCCGGGATAGTTCACGCGCTCCACTCTGGGATGGCTTGCCAGAAATTCTGCAAGCTGCTGCGCGTTGGAGCATTGCGCCGCCATCCGAAGAGGAAGCGTATGAATCCCCCGCAGAATAAGCCAGGCATTAAAAGGGCTGATGACGCCGCCAAAGTCCCGGACGATCTCCCGGCCGAGATCCACAATGTAAGCCTTCGGTCCGATGATGACTCCTCCGAGAGCGTCTCCGTGCCCACATAGATATTTGGTGGCGGAGTGGACCACGACGGTCACTCCCAAGGCGAGCGGGTGCTGAAGCGCGGGCGAGGCAAACGTGTTATCGATCATGAGCGGGAGATTCCGCGAGCGCGCGAGAGAGGCGAGGCCGGCAATATCGATGATATCGAGCACCGGGTTGCTGGGCGTCTCGAAATAGATGAGGCGGGTGTTGGGCTGGATGGATTTCTCGAAATCTTCGATCCGCGTGGAAGCAGCAAACGTTGCGGACGCTCCGAAGCGCGGCAGCTTCTGATCCAGAAAATGATAGGCCGCCCCGTAGAGCGAGCGGGCGGCCACGACATGATCCCCCGCCTTGACGTAGCCCAGAATCGCCGAAGAGATGGCCGCCATGCCCGACGCGGTAGCTATCGCAGCTTCGCCACCCTCGAGCGCAGCAATCTTAAGCTCCAGGGCGTGGATGGTGGGGTTGCCGTATCGAGTGTACATATAGCCGGGTTTCTGCTCTCCATAAACGGCGGCCATTTCATCCGCGCTGGCCGAAGTGAACGTGGTGGATTGATAGATTGGCGTATCCAGAGCGCCGGTCACGGGGCAGGGGCTTTCCCCGGCGTGGACGGCTAAAGTGGCAAAGCGTGGTGATGCGATCATTCCAGACCTCTCGATTCTGAAGAATATAGAGCGCGAGAAGCGCGGACCGTTTGTTGCCCGCGGCTTTTTTGCGGTTTAAGCGTAAGCCACGGGCCCGGAATGCACGGGTCTCGGCCACGCGACTTATAGCTTACTATGAACGCATGGCGGGCGGGGCAACCGCACAAACGGGGGGGGTTGAAAATTCTCATTTTCTGTCGCACATTAATCACTGGATCGAAGAGGTCTCGGGTGAGACCGATCGAAATGGAGACTATGACGAGCCGGTTCCGGATCTCATGATTTGCGGGTAAGTCGAGGATCTGGGATGGACCGCGCAATCAACGGGGTGATCTATGGCACTATGTCCTGAATGCGAAGCCAGCATTGACGTCGAAGAAGATGAGGTTGAAGAAGGGCAGACGCTGGATTGCCCCGAGTGCGGGGCGGAGCTTGAGGTGGTGAGCACGAACCCGGTGGAATTGAACGCTCTTGACGACGGAGAAAATGAAGAAGAGGAAGAGAGCTGGTAACGCACGCGCGGGCGGCATGGCACGATATGTGCCGCGAAAGTGGAGGGAAGACGTGAGTCTCAAACCGGCGGGCACGTGGCGAGTTCTGGTGTGCTCCCTGCTTGTTTTGGCGTGCGCGCCTTGCTTCTTCGCCAAGCAGAAACCGCCCATCACCAAAACTGTTTCCGGCTCCGTCCTTGACTCATCCGGCCGCGGCGTTGCTGGAGCCTCCGTCTTGTTGACCGACGCAGAAACTCACCGCACGGTAGCCATTTACAGCGGCACCGACGGAAGCTATGAATTTTCTGGTTTAAGCCTCACCGACGATTATCGTATTCAGGCGAAATATCAGGGTGCGGCCTCGGACGTTCACGGCGTCAGCTCATTTGATGGGCGCGTGAATATTGTTGTGAACCTCGTTCTGAATCCGCCTTCCAAAACCTCCCCATCGGGCACCTGACCCTGAAAGAGTTGGTAGAGCAGCGTGGCAGCGCCGCAACCAAAAGCGAATGTCATTCTGAGCGAGCGCAGCGAGCGAAGAATCCCTGTATTTTAATGTAAAGCAAAATACAGCGATTCTTCGCGGAGTTTACCCTGAGCTCCTTCGCAGCGCTCAGAGCCTGCCCTGAGTAAAGCGAAGGGACCGTTCGAAGTGGAGCGAACGGGCTCAGAATGACACGCCTCAAGAATGTTTGCTAAAAAACCAGAATTTGCGACGTTGCAATAGCACGGAGTCTGCGCAACTCCCCTCAAGCCGGGTCGTGCTCTACCTTGAGCTTGATCACCCGCTTTGTTCCCGCTCGGACCGCCACCAGCCTGTGGTGCGCGGGGTCGAACCGCCAGAGCGGATCGGTAATCCGGCACCACTCCGGCTCGGCACAAGAGTCGAGATCCGCCAGGTGAACAGCGCCCTCCTTGATCTTGCGCTGGGCCTCCGCGTTTGACTCAAAGACCCCCAGGTCGGTCAGCAGCCTGAATAGCTTGCGTGGCTCATCCAGCCGGAGCACGCGGAGAGGAATATCCTCCGGCAGCGCTTTGTCGCGGAACTGGATCTCAAAGTCCTTCTGCGCCTGAAGGGCTGCTGCCTCGTTGTGGAAGTCCGCAACAAGATGGCGCGCAAGTTGTTTTTTGACTTCCAACGGGTGCTTTTCACCCATCGCCACGCTTCGCTTGAGCTCGTCAATTTCCGCCGGGGTTGCGTCTGTGAGCAGCAGGTAATATCGCCACATCAATAAATCAGAAATGGACATGATTTTCCCGAACATCTCTGCGGGCGGTTCGTTGACGCCGACGGAGTTGCCGAGCGACTTCGACATTTTCTGCACGCCATCCAGCCCCTCAAGAATGGGCATGGTCATGACGATCTGGGGTGGCTGTTCATATTCTTGCTGAATGTCGCGGCCCACCAGGAGATTGAATTTCTGGTCCGTCCCTCCGAGCTCGACGTCCGCTT
>JASHTR010000528.1 GCA_030040455.1 Terriglobia bacterium
TCGAGCCAGCCGTCGTTGTCGTAATCAAAGAAGGCTGCTCCCGAGCTCATGGCCTCGATGATGTAGTCGCACCGGCCTCGATGCCCGCTCACCGTGATCTCTTTGAGGCCGGCCTCATAGGCTACATCCGTGAAGCGCGCATGAAAAGGAAGCCCGGAGGGCTTTGGGCGGGGGGTGGGAGGAACTCCCCGGGAAGCCATTCCTTGGTCGCTGGTCGCGCCTTGCTGAGCGTATAAGCCACCAGCCTGCCAAGCCAACAGGCTCAAGAAACTTCGCCGGGTCAGAAATGCAGAGGTTAGGGATTGGAGGTTAGGGTTCGGTGCCGCCAACTGCCAACCTCCAATCCCTAATCCTCAACCCCCAACCCCTGCATTGAATTCACCACGTCAATTTAAATCCGAGTTCCACCTGGCGTCCGGTCGTCAACTCATAGCCTGTCTGCCCGTTTCCATTAAAACCACCGGTCGGAGCACCCTGGAACAGCGCCTCGCCAAACGTGGAGTCCGTGACGGTCGTATCCGGATCACCGAGGTTTAAATGGTTGGTGGCATTGTAGGCTGTTATTTTCAGTTGAGCGTTAAATCGCTCGAAAAGGTGAAAATTCTTCATGAGGCTCGCATCCAGGTCCCAGAAGCTTGGTCCGGTAATACACGAAAACTGTACAGGGTTTTCCTGGATCTCGAACGTATTGGCCGGATATGGCTGAAAGACAGATGTGTTGAACCAGTGTGTGGGACTGGAATTCCCGACGCAAGGACTACCTGTTACGATCATGCCCGAAAATTGTGGGTAGTCACCGGAGATGTACTGCAGCACAGGGCTCACCGACCAGCCGCCCACGAGGGCGTTCACCGCCTTGCTGGAAGAGCTTAACAAGGGTTTCCCTCTTCCGACGGGAAGCTCCCAAACGAGCGCAAGATCCATATGGTTACGCGGCTGGCTGCTATCCTGCCAAACCAAGTCATTGAGGTATTCATCTTCGACGTTAAGGCTGTTTTCTTGTAATGTCGAGAAGATATGAACAAAGCCAAAGTTGAAGGTGAGCCCGTTGCTGAACTGCTTGTTGAACTGAATTTGTGGTTCGCTATACAGCTCGCCAGCGCAACATACGCCGATCTCGTATAGCCCACCATACTGCGGATAAGGAACCATCAAATTCGATAACGTAGTCGTGGGCACATAGTAGCCATACGGATTGAGGGTTGGGCTCAGATACTTGTAGAACGGGTTGGGCTCCGTCACGTCCAACGCCGTTTGGTATTTTACCTCGAGCTCGGGGTTGATGGCGTTCAGCTCTTTATTGTAAAGCTCATGGCCGAAATTAAAGAACCAAGTGAACGAACCCATGATGTGCCATGGCAACTCCCGCTGAAGATTAATGTCGAGCCGGTCGTTATAGGCCTTTTTGAAGTTGTTGGGAAACCACATCAGGCTTTCGCCTCCGCGGCCAACGTTTGTCCCTCCCGCAGGCCCCGGGATCGGAACAAGCGGGTTGGTTGATGATGGGAATGGATTGGAGAAAGTTTCCTGCGGCACGCCCTCTAGGGTCCCAAGCGGGACCTGGTACCCCACCATACCAAAATATGGCGGCTCGACGAAGTTGACGTCCTCGAAGCCCGGAACGGGAGCACTGGTAAAGTTGTATTCTGAGGGCACAATGTAACGCGCATAGCCCATCCGCAGCACCGTACTTCGATCGATCATAAGGGCAAAGCCGGCGCGAGGCGCCAGGGCGAGATCCGGGGCATTCCACATGCCCTGGCCAGGGCTAGCCCATTGCCAAAGCCCGTTGGTATCTCCGCTATAAAAGCCAGCCGGCTCGATCGACGTAGCTGCCGCCGGCATGATGGGAGGGCTGGCCACCATTTGAGGGACAGAACCATTCAAGTTGAGGCCGCGCGACGTATCAACACCATACCATGGGGTCTCATACTCGTCGCGCAGGCCCAGGTTCACCGTCAGCCGGTGATTCACTTTCCAGTTGTCCTGGATGTATATGCCTGCGTATTGGTCGAACGAGGCGATAGCGGGTCCCGCAACCATTAACGAGTTGTTCTCCAGCCCTCCTGTCAGAAAGCTAGCGAAGCCATTGCCGTAGAGCAGCGTGTTCGGACTTATGGACGTATTCGCCGTCATATCGGATTCGAAGTCAAAATACGGCGCGTCCTCGATGTATTCATAACCGCCAGTGCGCCGCCACTCAATGCCCGCCTGGAGGTAGTGCGAGCCCATCATGTGAGAGTAGTCAGCATTGAAGTCCTCCCCATGGGGCCTCTGGTTCCAATACAACGTGCTCCCTCCAAAGCCATTGCCTCCAATGTTCAGATTCGGGAAATAGACAGGAGTGGTGGGCTCCGCCGCGTAATAGGCTTCATACCAGTTGCTATTCGGCCAGATCGAGCACCAGCCGCAACCTCCCAACGTGGGTGAATCGTACTGGTCCACGAGAGTGTCATAGCTGAAGTGGAAGTTGAGGACGCTCGTTGGATTGAGCATATAGGTAGCTTGGGCTTCCTCGATGTGGCCTTTCCTCCTCGTTCCGGCAGGAACGTACAACTCCGAGTCATTTGGAGTGACATTGGGTGGACTGGTCGTGGTCGTGTAATAGCCAGCATAAGCCATGAATTTCCACTTATCGCCGAGGTCGTAATCGACGCGATCCGAGAAGTTATAATAGTCGTACGGAGTGGGGGAAAACACCTGAAAGTTGTCCGCGCCCGTTATGTTAACGCCGGGACCATTGGGCGCCCAGAAGTTAGCCATCAGTTTTGAAGTCACCGGGTCCATATCGCTCGCGGGGATGATATTACCCGGAAATTGCGTGCGCGTGATTTGGCCGGTAGCGGGGTTGTAGACCGACGTAAAGGGATTGTAAATCTGCGCTACGCTGCCATCGATGTCGTAAGTCGTCGAGAAATCACCGCTCCGCTGGGCCGTCGTCGGCACGGTTGTCGTGTAGGTCCCGGGAGTGTTCACGTCCCAGAACTCAAACGATGCAAAATTGAAGAGCTTGTTCTTGAGGATCGGGCCTCCCAGGCTCCCCCCAGTCATGTTTTGACGCGTCGAATACGGGGAAACGGGAAGGGTGGTCCGGTTGTAAATCGCGTTCAGCCATGGATAGCGCCCCAGATACATGACGTCGCCGTGCCATTGGTCGGTACCGGACTTGGTGGTGATGTTGATCACGCCCCCGGCGCTGTGCCCGTACTGGGCGCCGGTGCCATTCTGCTCGACCGTGGTCTCTTGAACGTCATCCATGTTCGGCGGGTAGGTAAATTTATGCCCGACGTCCACCGTGCTGCCGTTAACCAGGAGGTTATTCTCCAGGTTCGTCCCCCCGCCCAGATCGACACTGTTTGCGGACCACGAAAGATAGGGCTCCATCTCGCTTCGCGTATTGGTCGCTTCGGGCGCCAGTAACGTCAGCTTGAATGGGTTACGATCGTAACGGGGCGTATTGTCCGACAGGGTGGAATTGAGGTTGACGGTATTGTCGCTTGTGTTGGTCTGCAACTGAGGAGGCGTCCCGGTCACGGTAACAACCTGGCGGACCGCACCCGGTGTCAGGGTAGCATTCACGGTGATGGTGGAGGCCGCCATCACGACGATGTTTTGTTGGATAAACTGGTGAAACCCGGTCTTTTCGACCGTGACCGTATAAGTATCCGAAACGAGAAAGTTGAAAACGTAGTTGCCCTTTGAGCTCGTCGAGGTGACGGTTCGCACATTCGTGTTGACATTAAGCAGCG
>JASHTR010000529.1 GCA_030040455.1 Terriglobia bacterium
TTACTGGCCCATACGATTCCGGGCTCCATCGTTGTCCCCTCGATGGTGGCGACGGTTGCTGTGCTCCAGCTCCAATATCACTTCAGCTACATTACCGTAGCTTGATGAACTTCGGGCCACTCGCATGAACTGTCATCCTCCAATCGTGCTTCGATTTCGCGCTGCTGTTTGCCGCGCAGTCATTTGGAGCCGCGCACGAATAACGCGAACAATGGGCAGCGCATTAGAGTTTCCTGTCTTTGGAAACTGTCTGTCAACCCTACCCGAAAAGCCGCAGACTTCGAAAAGCGCGAAGTCGCTACTCCTACCCCGCGGCGCGACAGATGTTCAAGCGATCCATGCGCGGGCCCTAATGGCCATTTTGATGATGTCGTTCTTCGCAGTCGCCGCTCCTGCGCAACAGAGTCTCCCCTGGAGTCAGGGTAAAAACAATCCGGCGCTGGAGAAAGGCTATGTATTTCAGGTCCCGGGTGTTGACAACGTCCCGGATCTGCACGGCAACCCGGCAGACGCTAAGCTGGTGCTTTTTATTGGGGGAAACCAGTTTATGGTGCTTCCCGAGCTCGTGAGCGCTTTTGTGGAAGAACATCCCGAATTTGTCGGAACGATTTTCTATGAGACACTGCCCCCCGGCATCTTGCTGAACCAAATGCAAAACAATGATACGCTGACCCTCGGCAACCTGACGCTCACGGTTCACCCCGACGTCTTTGAGGCGGGAGCTTTGAAGCTGGAGGCGCTGAAAAACCAGAACGCCGTCAAGAGTTATGTGACCTATGCCACCAACGAGCTGGCCATCATGGTGCGAAAGGGCAATCCCAAGCACATCCAATCGCTCAACGATCTTGGCCGGGAGGACGTGCGCCTCTCCATGCCCAACCCGGACTGGGAAGGCGTTGCGCGGCTCATCCAGAACTCGTTGCGCAAGGCGGGTGGCGAAGCGCTGGTTGAAAAAGTCATGGTCGACAAGCAGGAGAAAGGCACCACGTTTCTAACGCACGTGCACCACCGCGAAACGGCGATGCGCATCATTCAAAACCTTTCCGATGCCGGCGTCACCTGGCAGTCGGAAGTCCATTTTCAGGAGAGCCTGGGCAACCCGATTGGCGGCGTCCCCATCCCCCAACGCTACAATACGGTTGGAATCTACGCGGCGGGAGTGCTGGTGAGCGCGCCCCACCCCGCGGCAGGCCGCCTCTGGGTAGACTTTCTGAGCTCCGACAAAGCGCAGTCTATTTATCGCGAGTTCGGTTTTGGGATGCCGCAACCCGCATTACGCCCGCAGGCGAAGTGATCCTGAAGAGAGGCTCATGGCAAACCACCAGAAAGTTCTGTTTGCGGTTCTCTTGCTCGCCGCGCTGACCTCCGCGACGCTGCTTTGGAGCTCGGGCCGGGCTGCATCCCTGCCGGATTCGCCCGGAACGCCAATCCCTGCTGTTCCCTTGCGCGTGCCGCCCGAGTCGTCCATCCCAGCCGGCCCGAAAGGCGACCTGATCCGATTGGGAAAGAACATCATCACGGACACGCCCCAATACGCCTCTGCTTACACGGGCAACGATATGAAATGCAGCGATTGTCACATCGGCGGAGGCACCGTGGCATTCGCGTCTCCGCTCGGCGGGGTGACAACCCTTTTCCCGTGGTACAGTCCGCGCGCCAAGCGAGTGATTACGATTCAAGACCGGCTCAACGAATGTTTCGTCCGCAGCCAGAACGGCAAGCCGCTGCCTTCAGACAGCCGCGAGATGATTGCGATGATTGCATACATGAACTGGTTGTCTCAGGGCGTTCCGATGGGATCAACCGTGCAAGGTCGTGGGTTGCTGCGCCTGGAAGCACCGGCAAAAATTGACGCCAAGGCGGGCGAGCAAATCTACGCAAAGCAGTGCAGCATGTGCCACGGGGCAAGCGGCGAAGGGACGCCCGGCATGGCACCGCCCTTGTGGGGACCACGCTCGATTAATGACGGCGCCGGAATGAGCAAGGTTCCCAAGATGGCCGCATTCGTCAAGGCGAACATGCCACCCACCCAACCCGGCAGCTTGACGGTCGAAGAAGCCTTTGACGTAGCCGCCTACGTGGACTCGCATCCTCGCCCGCACTACAACCCTATCTACGACAAATATTAGCGTTGGACTCAATAATTCCCGGTCTTCTACGGCTGGGGCACGCTGAGCCTTATTAATACCACGCCGTGGCGCGGCACGGACGCCGAAAAGCTGCGATCCATTGTACCGAGGTCCTTATGCTCCCAAAGGTCCCGAACCTTGGCAGGCCCGTAAATTCCAACGTCGCTGAAATTGACTTCCATCACCGCGTCACCCACGCTGCGGTTAAATAAGCCCACCACCTTGCTGCCATCCGCCATTGCTTTCACCCAAACCTCCAGCGGCCCTTCCTGGGTCACGCGATGGCCCTCAACCCCTCGCGGGTCCTGGTCCACGGCGATAACTTCGCGGTTGGTCAGAACGCCGAGGGTCTGCGAGTCCATGTTCGTCAGGTCGTTGCCGGCTAGCAGCGGGGCGGCCAGCATACACCATAAGCTCATCTGGGTGCGCTCTTCATTGATGTTGGTGAGCTTGCCGTTGCCGATTTCGAGCATGTCCGGATCGTTCCAGTGTCCCGGCCCGGCATACTTCTGAAGCCCGTTCTGTTCAAACCCGATAAACGCCATTCGCGTATAGTCGGGCGAAATGTCACCCGAGGTTCGCCACAGGTTTCCACCCACCGACGGCCCCCATCGCCATACTTGCTGAAGTCCGTACTGGCAGAGGCTGAAAACAATGGGCCGCCCGGTTGAGAGCAGCGCGTCATACATTTTGCGATAGGCGGCCTGCATCTGGTCCGGCGAGTAAACCTGGGGGGCGCTGCACCAGTCGTATTTCAGATAATCGACACCCCAGGCCGCATACGTCTTCGCGTCCTGCACTTCGTGCTGGTAGCTGCCGGTATAACGCGCGCAGGTTTTGGGGCCTGGAGAAGAATAAACGCCGAAATTTAAGTCCAGGCTGTGGATGTAGTCCGCAAGCCCTTTCATGTCTGGAAATTTTGAATTGGGTTGGATGTTTCCTTCCGCATCACGGTCGCCCTGCCAGCAGTCATCAATGTTGACGTAGAGATAGCCCGCGGCCTTCATGCCGTTCGTGGCCATGGCGTGCGCCTGCGCGCGAACAATATCTTCGGTGACGCCGCAGTGAAAATGATTCCAGCTATTCCAGCCCATCGGCGGCGTCAACGCCACCCGCGACGCCTGGGCGCGCGCCACGCCCGCGAGCGAGCTTGCGAGCAGCACCAACAGGCACGAGCGCAGCATTTCGTCGATCTTCGGATGTCTCATCGCTTCACGCTCCTGAACGAATGTCAGCTTCCACTTGCGCCATCCAAGCAGAGGAGGAAGTTTATCGCCACGACAAATGAGAAGTCCAGTAAAAGATGCGCATTATCGTCGAAAAAGCTCCGGGATCGCTTGACGAGCTAGCGCGTATTACCGGCAAGGCCAAGTCGAATCTGTCGCGGACCTTAAAGACAATGGCAGGCTATGGCCTTGTCCGCCTTGAGCGCGGCGAGCGCAGCCGCATCACGCCACAGGTGACTCACGACCGGGTGGAATTGGAGATCCCGCTCACCCGGTCGCGGAAAGTAAGTTGAGCAACAATCGCTTGTGTGCAATCGAAGGCTGCGCAGGAAAGCCCTCGAAGGCGTGAGTGTTATGATAGCGGAAGATTTATTCCAATAAAGCAAAGGGCATGAAGCTTACTAAACGGGATATTTTTGCGGAGAGGGTGGGACCTCCTACGTCCTCCGGACTATGGAGGTTAAAATTCGTTTACGCAGACTGGCGGCCCCGGAACCGCTCTTGAGGTACTTCTCCAGAGCGCGAGCAGTTGTTTCTCCCCGCACCGCGATGTACGCTTCCAGCGCCAGTGGCCGACGAAATCTCGTGGACTCACATTTACCTTCGTGGTGCTCTTCCAGCCGACGCTTGAGGTCGTTTGTGGAGCCAACGTACAGTTTCCGTCCTTCTCGCTGGAAAGAATGTAAACATACCACATAAGATCGGCCATCCATCCTACGCCAGAGGCTTCGGATGGCTCGCCACCGGCGTTTGGGTGGCGGAGAGGGTGGGATTCGAACCCACGATGCGGTTTCCCGCATACACGCTTTCCAAGCGTGCTCCTTAAGCCACTCGGACACCTCTCCACGTTCGAAGCTTCCCTGAGCATAGACAGTCTAGCCGGTGGCCTTAAGACGGTCAATTCGTTTTCTGAATTGACCGTCGGTCTTAGAGCATACCACCCTGCAGATCGACAATATCTAAGCAGGATAATTACAGCAAGGTCATCCTTTACAGCGTCGCTACGACCCGGATTGTGAGAAACATCACCCATGATCCGACCGGGGGGTGTTCCTCCTCTGGGTTGGAGAGGATTGAGTTGCAACGAGCGAATACAGGTAGATGAGAATGCCTATGGCTACTAGGGGACAGCTCATCAGGATGAAAGCCATGAAAGCCAGCGGATGGACCCAGATAAAAGTAATTAGTTGGATGACAAGCCCGGCGGCGATCAGAATCCCCGCCCAGCGGATGCGGCTTTCAATCAATGGCGCGGCCACGTCACTGGTTCTCCTTCCAGAAAGTTGCGTACTTCAGATCGTCAAGATCATGGATCGTATCGTGGCAATTACTCGTCATGCAGGACATTGGGTTGGACTTGATTTTCGCCATCATGTCTGGCGTTTTATGGTGGCCAGGCTCCTCTTCAAAGGTTCGCGCGCCGAGATGGCAGTGAAGGCATTCGTGATTGTTGAACGGACCACTGGCAAACACGATATCCCCGAGCGCCAGGACGCTATCATAGCTGAACCCTCCAAATAACGAGAAGGTGGTGTTGAAGGCATAGTTGAGCAAGGTCGCGTTGGCCCGCACCCGGTCCTCGTATCCGGTCGCCAGCAGACTGCTGCTGCTGAGGCTCACATTGTCATTGACGCTCAGGCTGTCCGTCAGCTTGAGGCGCGCCACCACGTTGCCAGTTGTCTCGGTACTCGGGGTAATCGCGGTGTAAGAGGCCCCATTGTCAAAGGTGCGGAGGCCCCGCGGAGGCTGAACCGCTTGGAAGGCTGCCAATAGGCGGTGAAGGCGGGCTCGACGGTGTTCCAGCGCACCTTTCCCTGTGACGGCTGTCACAGCACCAAAGGGAGTGAGTATGGGATAAAGGAAGCTGCCCCATCCCCTTGGTGGCGCGTGGCGGGGCCGAAATGAGTGAGCTGGAGAAGAATCTGAACAACGTCCATCGCACATGCCGGATGCCAGAAGCAAGGACCCGCGCATGGATAACTTGAACCTCTGTCGCGTCGCGGGGTAGGAGTAGCGCAGACTTCGTGCTTTTCGAAGTCTGCGGCTTTTCTGGTGGGGTTGACGGACAATCAGAGTTTCCAAAGACAGGAAACTCTGCCTAGCCATTGTTCGCGTTATTCGTGCGCGGCCCCTAAGGAGGAGGAGAAGGAGGACGACTTCTTCCAGCGTTTTCAGCGCATGCACGATTCGATTGCCCGCCGGGCGTTCGAAATCTTCGACGGCAACAGCCGATCGTATGGAGGCCTGACTTTATGCTCAAGATCAAGAGTATTCTTTATCCGACCGATTTTTCGAAAGCCTCGGCGGTAGCTTACGGGTATGCGGAGTCGCTTGCCGCGCACTACGGCGCCAGGCTGTTCGCAATCCATGTTGCCCAGCCCGCTTTCTTCGCCTATCCGGACTACGCCTACACGGGTGCCGTAGCCGGAGTTTTTCGCGACCTTCGGGCCCACGCCGAGCAGAAGTTCGCGGAGTTTATGAAGGACCGTAGCGGCCATGCGGCGGAGCATGGAATTCAGGCGGAGTATGATCTCCTGGAAGGTGCCATTCCAAGTGAAATCCTTAACTTTGCGGAGAAGAGCGCTATCGACCTGATCGTTATGGGCACTCACGGGCGTAATGCAGCCGACCGGAGGACGCTGGGATCGGTTACGGAAAAGGTATTGCGGAAAGCCTGCTGCCCCGTTTTGGCGGTCAGAAAGCCCGAGCATTCTTTTGTAACGCCGGGGGACAGAACCCAAGCGGTAGACTTGCGGAAGATTCTCTACTGCACGGATTTCTCGAAAGATTCGAGCCGGGCTTCGGACTACGCTTTTTCTCTGGCGATGGAGTATGGAGCCGAAATCACGCTGTTGCACGTTCTCGAGGACGTGCCGGATGCGGGCGACGCTCAATTGGCCATGTCCGAGGTCAAATCGCGGTTGAGCGCCATCATCCCGCCGGAGGCTGGCGGCCGCTGCACAAGCCCCGTGAAAGTGCGGATTGGGCGTCCTTACCAGGAAATTGTCCAGCTCGCCGTCGAAGACCAAATCGATCTGGTTGTCTTGGGCGTCCGTGGGCGCAATATCGTCGATTTGGCCCTCTTTGGATCGACGACGTATCGAGTGATCCAATTGGGGCCATGCCCGGTGCTGGCGGTCCATATCTGAACCCGGACTACCAAGAGGCGCTGCCTCCATTGTAGGTTGCGTGCATGCTGCCTGATCGATAAGCCGCGAGGTGACAAAACAACTCGGCGCTGCCTCTTCCAAGGCCATTATTAAATCAGGCAGCTTTTACGCCAGCAAATCCCACGATCGGAAAAACGCCGACCGTAGCGGCCCTTGCTAACCCAATCCGCAGCCGTGCGTCCAATCTCCCTGTGGTATCACCACATCAGATGTGTTAATGCCATGTGGCATCTCCACAGGAGAGAATATGCAGCCATCGAAAGTCGATCTTCTTCAAGGCACGCTGGACCTCATGGTGCTCCGCACATTAGTGGCCATGGGGTCGATGCACGGCTACGGCATTGCGCGGCGCATCGAGCAGGTAAGCGGGAACCGAGTCCTCCTGAACCAGGGGACGATCTATGCTTCGCTCGTGCGTTTGCAGCAGCGTGGCTCGATCTCGGCCGCATGGGGCACCTCAGAGAACAATCGCCAAGCCAAGTTCTATTCCGTCACCACGAAGGGCCGCAAACAGCTCTCTGAAGACGCTACGCACTGGCAGAGGCTTTCGAGCGTCGTCGGTCGCGTGCTCGCCATGCCGGAAGGGGAGGGAAGCCGATGATGGACACGATTTCCGAATGCTTCGCGCGCGTGCGGTCGTTCTTGCGGAAGCGGAAGCTTGACGAGGACCTCTCGAGCGAGCTTTCGGCTCACATCGAGATGGCCGTCGAGGACAACCTGAAGCAAGGAATGAGCCCTGAGGAGGCTCGCCGCCAGGCGCTCATCAAGCTCGGTGGTACCGAGCCGGCAAAAGAGCGCCACCGGGAAGCGCGGGGATTGCCCTTCCTGGACAGCATCCTCCAGGACCTGCGCTACACCTTTCGGACTTTAAAGCGGGATCGCAGCTTCACGATCATTGCGGTGCTCATTCTCGGTTTGGGTATCGGTGCCAACGTGGCGGTTTTCAGTGTCGTGAATACAATTTTGCTGCGCCCGCTGCCGCTGACGGATCCCCAGCAACTCGTCTGGATCGCTCCGCCTCCGACCAAGTGTGGCTTCTCCTGCGAGACATACTCTGCGGATGCATTTGAAGAATTTCGCGCGCAGAATCGTTCTTTTCAAGACGTAACCGGTTATTTTGCCTTTACTACAGAGGACAATTTCAAGCTTATGGGACGCGGCGAGCCCGTCCCGGCCACCGGCATTTTCGTGGTCGGGAATTTTTTTCAAGTCTTGGGCGTTCAGCCGTCGCTCGGACGCTTATTCACCGCCGATGAAACAAGGAAAGGCAGTCATCCGGTGGTTCTGCTTGCAAACGCCTATTGGAAACGCCAGTTTGCAGCCGATCCGAGGATCGTGGGCAAAGCCATCGATCTTAATGGGCAGCCGGTAACTGTGGTCGGGGTTCTGCCGCCGAGTTTCGATTTCGGTGCTGTATTTTCTCCGGGCGAAAAGGTCGATCTCTTCACACCCTATATTCTGGACGACTGGCGCGACGATGGGAACGATCTCACCATGATTGGTCGGCTCAAGCCCGGCGCGAGCCTACCCCAGGCGCAGGCGGACGCGAACCTCGTTGTGCCGCAGCTCTACTTCAATACTAAATATCCGGACACAAAGGGATCTTACAAGACCATCGTCCTGAGCCCGCTGAAGACATATGTCACCGGCAGATTGCATCGTTCTCTGATTGTGCTGTGGTGCGCGGTGGGTCTGATTCTGCTCATTGTTTGCGTCAACTTGGCGAACCTTTTGCTTGGGCGCGCCGCCGCGCGAAGCAAGGAGTTTGCCATGCGCATTGCACTCGGAGCGGGGCGAAGACGGCTGATTCGTCAGTTGTTGACGGAGAGTCTGGTTCTCGCGGGCGCTGGCGCGGTGCTCGGCCTTGGAATCGCTTATGCCATCATCCAATACCTGGCTCATCAAGGATCGATTGCGCTCCCGCTCCTCAGCGATGTGCGTGTAGACGGTGACGTGCTGGCCTGGACCGTGCTCATCGCGGTTGTCGCGGCCGTTCTCTTCGGTCTGTTTCCTGGCTTCAGAATCTCCGGCGTAAACCTGCAGGAGGCGCTTAAAGATGCCGGACCGGGAATGAGCGAAAGCAGAAAGCACGACCGTATGCGGGGCGTGCTGGTTGTCTCGGAAGTCGCCCTGGCCTGCGTGTTGCTGATCGGCGCGGGATTGCTGTTGCGAAGCTTTCTTCACGTGCTGGATGTCGACTTGGGATTCCAGCCTAGCCACGCCGCTGCGATCAAAGTTGACTACGACGATGGAGGCAGCCCGGCGAAGAGAGCCGTGATTTTCCAGCAGATTCTGGCCCATATCGAAGCCATCCCGGGGATCGAGGCCGCTGGAATGGTGGATTACCTGCCGCTGGGTCGGAACCGAAGTTGGGGCTATCTGAAGGTGAAAGGAAAACTCTATCGCCCCGGCGAGGCTCCGAATCCGCTTGTGTATGTCGTCACGCCGGGCTTTTTCCGAGTGATGGGCATGCGCCTGGTGGCTGGACGCGATTTTTCCTGGGACGATGGCCCAAAAGGGCAGCCGGTCATTATCATTAACCAGGCGCTTGCGCACGCGTTCTGGCCTCAGGGAAATGCGGTGGGACAAATTGTCACCGGTAGTAATGGCACGGACATGCTCGTCATCGGAGTGGTGGATGATGTCCGCGAAACCAGTGTTGAGGGAGCGCCAGGATGGCAAGCTTATTATCCGGCGACGCAACATTGGCCGGCTGGAGCGGAACTTGTGGTGAGATCGACTTTGCCGCCCGATACGTTGGCGACAAGCGTGCTGCACACCTTGCGTCAATTGAACCCGAACCAGCCTGCCGCAGCGTTTATGCCGATCCAACAGATCGTGGATCATGCCGTCTCGCCGCGTCGCTTTTTTATGCTGTTGGTCACGTGCTTTGCCGCCCTCGGCCTCCTTCTGGCGGCGCTGGGCATTTACGGCGTCATCTCGTACTCGGTTACGCGACGAACGCAAGAGATTGGCATTCGGATGGCGCTGGGCGCTACCCCCGGCAACGTTCAACTTCTGGTCATCCGAGCCACGCTGCGGCTGGCGCTCATTGGCGTTGCAATAGGCGTGGTAGCCTCTTTTGCTGTTGCGCGCTTGATTGCATCATTGCTGTTTGGAATTACTCCGTCTGACCCAACGACGTTTGCCGCGATTGTCCTGATCCTTGCTTCCGTGGCGTTCTTGGCGGGTTATCTTCCGGCGCGGCGCGCTTCCCGGATCGATCCCATGTCCGCGCTTCGTGCCAATTAACATGCGAAACCTCCCGCAAAAGGCACCAAGAACAACCCCTTTGTTTACTTTGCGCGAGGCTTTTTGGCTTGCTAACTTCGAATCCGTGTGATGAGCCTCAAGCAGGCTCGCGCGATCGCCCCCTCTTCCTGCGCTCGAATAATCAGAAGCCGCACCCTCGATTCAGCCGTGGCGATGTCCTGGTCTTGGTCCGCAGAGGGCAGAGCATTCTTCTTCGAATCCAGCTCCAGGCCTAAGAATCCGAGTTTTGCGCACGCCCCGGCGCGAACCTCCGCGGCATTCTCGCCAACACCCGCCGTGAACACCAAGGTGTCAACGCCACCCAGCACGGCAACCATGGCCCCGATGTAATATACGAGCCGATGGACATACAGGTCGAATGCGAGCTTCGCCCTCGGGTTTCCGTTATTCATCGCCGCGAGGACCTCCCGCATGTCGCCTGAGACGCCCGAAACGCCGAGGAGCCCGGAGTTCCTGTTGAGCATCTCATCCAGACCGTTCGCCGTGAGACCATCGCGCCGCATCAGGTAGGTAAGAATCCCGGGATCGATGGACCCTGAGCGTGTTCCCATCATGAGTCCTTCAAGGGGAGTGAATCCCATCGTGGTTTCCACGCTGCAGCCGCGTTCAATGGCTGCCAGAGAACATCCATTTCCAAGATGGCAGACGATCAACCGCAAGGAGTTCAAGCCCCTACCCAACATCTGAGCGGCCCGCTCAGCACAGTATTGATGATTGATCCCGTGGAACCCGTAGCGGTGTATCCCTCGCTCCAGCCATTCGTAGGGGCCAGGATAAGCCGCGGCCGGTAGCGGCAACTGGGCGTGAAAAGCTGTATCGAAGACGGCCACCTGTGGGACTGAAGCAAGTTTTGCCTCGATGATTTCGATAGCCTCCAAGGCAGCGGGGTTGTGGAGTGGAGCAAAATCTGCCAGCCGTGCAATGCCGGTTTTAACTTCGGGCGTCACGACGGTGGGTTGAACGT
>JASHTR010000530.1 GCA_030040455.1 Terriglobia bacterium
AGACCAGGCTGCCGGAAGGCGGAGCTGCCCCGGGCACGATAAGCAGCGACGAGACCGGCTGGTTCTTCAGGACGAGCGTCGTGTTATATGGCGGATTCTGGTCGAGGCGGTAGCTGAGATCGTCGAGTAGATTGTCATAGATGCCGAACCCGGCGTGAATCACAGTCTTTCCTTTGCCGAATGGATCCCACGCCAACCCAACACGAGGCTCGGGGAGGAATCTGGCGTTATTCACTGTAAAGGCTGAGGGGCCGACGGTCGGCTGAGTGTTGATCACTCCTCCCGGACCAAACAGATAGTTAGAGGCTCTTCCATATACTTCATTCCAGCCGTTGGTAAATTCATCGCGGAAGCCCAGGCTCAGCTCGAGGTGTGGCCTTATTCTTATGGCGTCCCGGACGTAGATAGCGCCTTCCAGGGAGCGCCAGCCCATCAGCGTCGATACGGGAACGGCCGTAAACGTCGCAATGTTGCCTTGCAGAAAGCTGGTGAGGCTGGAGAATGATGCCTGGCCGTCCTGATCCGCCGCCATGTTATCGTTGGCCTGAATCCGCTGGAACGAGACACCGACGGTAATCTGGTTAATGCCTCGGCTCAGATCGACGTGATCTTCGTAAGTGAAGAGGTTGCGATCGGCAACAAAGCCGGCGCCCACGTTAGTGCCCGCCGCGGTAATCTGCGAAGCCGCGTTCACGGCCGTTCCGCCTCCGACGACGATCGCCGCAACCGGTGCCCCTTGAACGAAGCCTGGAGCGGACACAGTGGAAAGGCCCGTAAAATAATAGCCGCCTCTCGAAAATCCGGCTTCGGCCGTATTCAGCGTCGTAGGCGAAAAAACATGCGTTTCCTGCAGGCTGATGACCTGTTCGCGAAGACTTTCCAGGTCGATGCTGAAGGGATTCGCCGTGGGCGTCCGGTCCGCGCTGTCGTCGATCGTGTAGACGGCGCTGGTCGAATCCTTGGCGGAAAACGTGTGATCGGCGCGCACTGTCCCGAAATCTTCGCGAATGGTCTGGACGGGATGGCTGAACGCTTCGCCAATCCCGCTGCCGAGGTCGGGCCCGTTTTGCACGGGCCAAAGTGAAAGGAGCGGCTCGACGCCGGGCGCAATACCCACGTTCACCAGCGTCCCGTTGGCTCCGGGCAGAAGCCCGAGCCGCGCGTTGTCATCCGGAACCAGCGTCACGTCGCTCAGCCCTAAGTCCTGCCGGAAGCCCTCGTAATTGCCGAAGATGAAAGTCTTGTCTTTCTGGATGGGCCCGCCGAGCGCGCCGCCAAACTCGTTGCGCTCGAACTGCGGAATCGAGCCCTGATCGAAGAAGTTCCGGGCGTCCAGAGCGCTGTTGCGCAGGAACTCGTAGGCCGTGCCGTGCAGCTCGTTGCTTCCCGAAGTGGTCACGATGTTCACTTGTGCTCCGGTGCGTTTCCCGTATTCCGGGCCGTAAGTGTCCGTCAGTACGTTGAACTCGCGTACGGCATCCACGCCCAGCAACTCACCGCTGGCCCCGCCAGGCGTCAAATTGATCTCGCTCGCGCTCGTGTATTCAACGCCATTAAGGAGAAAAAGATTTTCCTGCGGGCGTCGGCCCGAAACCACAAACATGTTTCCCACCGCCGAGTTGGACGAGCCAACGCCTCCCGTCCTCTCCGCGGTGTAGTTGACGATGGCGGGATTCAGCGTCATCAGCTCGTCGTAGCTCCGGCCGTTGAGCGGCAACTGTTTCACTTGTTGCTCGCCAACCAGGCCAGACGTTGCTTGCGTGGTGACGTCCACCACGGGCCCCTCATCCTTCACGGTCACCACCTGCTTCACTTCACCCAGTTGCAACGTTAAGTTCACCACGGCCTGCTGGCCCACCACCAGCATCAGCCCTGTCTTGATCTCAACTTTGAATCCCGCTTTCTCCGCCATCACGTCATAGCGGCCCAAAGGCAGCGAGGGCGCGTCGTAGTGGCCGGACGTATCGGTGGTGACCTTTCGGGTGAAACCGTTCTCGGTGTTCCTGATGGTCACTGTTGAGTCGGGCACCGCCGCCCCTGAAGCATCCGTCACCGTTCCGGTAATGGAAGTCTCCACCTGTGCCCACGCGGCCGCCGCCAGGATGGTGGTTAGTAAGACGATCCAAAACGTCTTGGCCGCTTCCCGTCGGATAGTTTGTATTCTGCCTGCGCTTGCTTTCATGCGATCTCCATCTCTTACTGGGGTTAAAATTCCCGTCTGGCTACACGTACAATTATTGCGTGGCCCATCGGGAATCGAGCATTAAATCCCTGTAAAAAAGGCCTTACGCCGTCTTAACTCCAACCGGGCTCGCTTGGTTTGGCTCATCTATTCTTCGAGATGGATCCCAGAGCCGTTGCCCGCGATCCTCACCGCGATGCTTCAACCGTTGCGCCTCTTTCTCGGCGGGTAAGATCAGAGGGGGTCGATCCTGTGTATTCTCGTGCCCAATGGTCTAAACTAGAGTTATAGGAAGTGGAATTGCACGAGCAAGAGGCATCATGGAACTTCTGAAAGAAAGCATCCTGGAACTCATTATTCAAACGTCAACCAACCTGCCCCCGGACGTGCGTAAAGCTATGGCATGGGCCCTCAAGGTGGAGAATCCTTCGACGCAGGCAGGACAGGCGCTCAACATTATCGGTGAGAACATCGACCTCGCCTATGAAACCGAAGGAGCAATTTGCCAGGATACGGGCTTTCCGACGTTTGAGATCAAGACGCCCGTTGGCGTGAACCAGATCGCCATGAAGAGGCAGATTCTCGAAGCCGTTGTGGAAGCGACGAAGCTGGGCAAGCTGCGGCCCAATTCCGTGGACTCCCTCACCGGGAAGAACAGCGGGAACAACCTGGGCACGGAAACACCGGTGATTCACTTTGAGCAGTGGGAGGAAAAGGGGATCGAGGTGCGCCTCATCCTGAAAGGCGGGGGCTGCGAGAATAAGAACGTTCAGTATTCGCTCCCTTGCGCGCTCGACCACCTGGGCCGCGCGGACCGCGATCTTGAAGGAGTCCGCAAGTGCATCCTGCACGCGGTGTGGCAGGCGCAGGGGCAGGGCTGCGCGCCGGGAGCAATTGGCGTGTGCGTTGGCAGCGATCGCGCCCACGGCTATCACCTTGCCAAGCAGCAGCTTTTCCGTCCGCTCGATGATGTGAACTCGAATCCCACCCTCGCGAAGCTTGAGAGCGACGTCATGGAAGAGGCGAACCGGATTGGCGTGGGCACAATGGGCTTTGGGGGAAACGCTTCTCTGATCGGCTGCAAAATCATCGCCGCCAATCGCCTGCCCGCCAGCTTCTTCGTCTCCGTGGCCTATGATTGCTGGGCGTTTCGCCGGCTTGGGGTCTTGCTGGACGTGGAAAGCGGAGCGATTGAGAAGTGGCTCTATCGCGATCCGGCGCGCCCCGTGGAGCGGCTCATCGCCGAAGGCACCGGTTTTCAGCTTTCAGGCCGCGAGGTGCGGCTACAGTCGCCCCTTTCCGAAGAGAAAGTGCGCGCCCTCAAGGTGGGCGATTTCGTTCTTATCAACGGCCCGCTCGTGACCGGGCGCGACGCCTTGCACCACTACCTGCTCCATCACGATTCGCCCGTCGATCTCCGCGGCGCAATCCTTTATCACTGCGGCCCGGTCATCGGGAAGGAGGGGTCGCCGCCCAACGAGCGTTGGAAAGTGCTCGCTGCCGGCCCCACCACCAGCATCCGCGAAGAGCCTTACGAGGCGGAAATCATCAAGCGCTACGGCCTGCGGGCTGTGATGGGGAAGGGCGGAATGGGCCGGAAGACGCTCGCCGCGCTCGAAGCCTGCGGCGCGGTCTATCTTCACGCCATAGGCGGCGCAGCGCAATATTATGCGCGCTGCCTGCCTAAAGTGCTCGGCGTGGACCTCCTTGAAGACTTGGGAATTCCTGAAGCCATGTGGCGGTTTGAGGCGCGAGACTTCCCCGCGATTGTCACCATGGACGCGCGCGGGAATTCATTGCATGAAGATGTATCTGCAGAAACGGGCGCTAAGTTGGAAAAAGTGGGAGCAGGATAAGCATGAGGCAGCGAATCAGAATGGGGCAAGCTGCAGGAGCTCCCAGGGTTGGGGCGTGGCGCTTGCGAAGAGGACTCCAGCAAAAATCAGCTATGCTTCAGTTTCGATTGCGCACGTAGCGGCGGGTTCACCCCGCCACGCAAAAAGGCGGCATGAAGGCGCCTTCGCGCGACCGAGAAAAAGGCATTACAGAAAAAAGTCAGGCCTCAGTTTCGGGCTCGGCAACCATGGTAGCGCCGGCATCCCTTCGCTACGGCTTAGGGCAGGCTTTGCCGGCAATTGCCCCGACAGGTCGGGGTGCTACGCGACCTAAACTTAAGCATTACAAAAAACAAAAATTCTTGACATCGGCATCGCTGTCGAGGTAGAAATGGGGTACCGTAACGTAGATCCCGAAACTACAAGCCCAAGGAGGATACATGCCGGAACTAAACGGGTCGGAGTCTATTGCTACTAAGTCCTATCCTTACTCGACGCAGGATGACTTCGCGCCGACATCAGCAGCCTTTCAGACAGGCCTGAAGGGTCTCACGTTTCTTTGGCTTGAGATCACTCCGCGCTGCAACCTTCAGTGCCAGCATTGCTACGTTTCCTCCTCTCCGCTCTTGCGGGATCCCAAGCTAGTCGACTGGCCGCGGATCCTTCATCAGGCGTATGACGCAGGTTGCAGGAGTGTTCAGTTTATCGGCGGGGAACCTATGTCCAACCCCCGGCTCGTGGATTATGTTGCCAGAGCGCACGAGCTGGACTACAAGTTCATCGAAATCTACACCAATCTGACGCTTCTCACCGACAGGACGGCTCGGCGACTCCGCGCTTACAACGCGAACATTGCCACTTCCTTTTACAGCTTTCGAAGGGAGACGCACGAGCGAATCACACGCGTGAGAGGCAGTTTTGACAGGACGGTTGCTGGAATCGACAGGGCCTTGTCCGCCGGTTTGCCTTTGCGCGTCGGAATCATTAACACGGGGATGAATGATTCCGAGGTGCCGCAGGCCATCGAATTCCTGGTTAGTCGCGGAGTTGAGCGAAGCTGGATAAACACCGATAAGACGAGGCCGGTGGGGCGAGGCGCCGACCTGACGCCATCCGAGAGCTTGGCAAAGACGTTATGTGGGCATTGTTGGAGGGGTAAATTGTGCGTTACCTCTGATGGCGCGTGCTACCCGTGCGTTTTTGCGCGGAATTTGACCGCTGGAAGTGTGCTTACGCAAGACCTGAGCTCGATCATTGGCTCGCAAGAACTTTTAG
>JASHTR010000531.1 GCA_030040455.1 Terriglobia bacterium
TTCAAATGCGGCAGTTCGAAAGGAAGGTGCATCGTGACCTTCCGCCGACGCGGCTTTGGGGCTATAACGAGGCCTCGCCGGGCCCCACTTTCGAGACATCTAGTGGTCACGAGTTGTTCGTAGAGTGGGTCAATGACCTTCCCCCAGATCATTTCCTGCCCATTGACCACAACCTTGAGGGCGCAGAAGCTGACAAACCAGATGTTCGCGCCGTGGTTCATCTTCATGGAGCTCGGGTGCCGCCGGAGAGCGACGGACATCCCGAAAGCTGGTTCCCACCGGGCAAGTCCGCGCTCTATCATTACCCAAACCAACAACAAGCAACGATGCTCTGGTACCACGACCACGCGATGGGCATCCACCGGCTCAACATGTTCGCGGGACTGCTTGGTGCATTTATTATCCGCGACAGTGCGGAAGAGGCGCTCAATCTGCCGAAAGGTCCCTATGAGGTCCCGCTCGTACTCTGTGACCGCATGTTTGACCGGGACGGTCAACTCAATTATCCGGTTTCGGGCCAACCCCGCAAGCCTTGGATTCCGGAATTTTTTGGCAATGCCACGTTAGTGAACGGCAAGCTCTTCCCATACCTCGCCGTGGAAGCGTACAAGTATCGTTTCCGGGTTCTAAATGCCTCCAACGGCCGGTTCTATCATCTCTCGCTCTCAAATGGCCAATCGTTTTATCAGATTGGTTCGGATCAAGGGCTCCTGCCCGCACCGGTGCAAATCAACAGCCTTTTTATCGCTCCTGCCGAGCGAGCGGACCTCATCGTTGATTTCGCGAGTCACGCGGGCGAGCAGATTACGATTAAGGATGATGCTGCCACCCTCATGGAATTTCGTGTCTCGGGGCCCAGCATTCGCGATCCGAGTTCACTACCCTCAGCGTTGCGGCCCGACGCGAGAATCTCGGAATCGCAGGCGATCAAGACGCGCATGCTGACACTCAATGAATACACGGATCTCGCCGGCACCCCTGTCTTGATGCTTCTCGACGGCAAGTACTGGCGGAAGCCGGTAACAGAAAGTCCTGCCATCAACACGACGGAAATTTGGTGTTTGATAAATCTGACAGAAGACTCTCACCCCATTCATCTCCATCTGGTTCGTTTTCAGATTCTCGACCGCCGGCCATTTGACCTGTACGCTTACCGCACCGCGCACATGCTGCGCTACACGGGGCCTCCAGTGTCTCCGGCTCCGGGTGAAGCGGGATGGAAAGACACCGTTCGAGCAGCGCCACTGATGGTTACACGCATCATTGTTCCATTCGAAGGCTACACCGGCCGCTACGTCTGGCATTGCCACATCCTCGAACACGCAGACAATGAAATGATGCGGCCTTACGAAGTGACTCCTGCCTGAATGAAAAACTTCGGACACGGCAACCCCGCTTGAGAACGAAGCGCTCTTCACTCCTGCCGGATCCCCCAAAATATGGCGAGAAACGCGAGCCACGGAAGCACGCCAATTAAGATCAGTGTAATGAAGCTCTCATGGAGGTCGGCAAGAAGACCGATGTAGGGGCTCAAATAACCGTATGCAAGGTTGCCGAGCCCGCCAAGGAGACCCGAACTGACGCCAACGTAAGCGGGCTCAAGATCCTGTACGAGCGTGAGATAAATCACGAGAAAGCCGGCCACCCCCACGCCGGTAAGCGCCAAAAAAATTACAGCCAGATAGCGATAGGGAGTGAGACCAGCAAAAATCGCCGAGAGCATCAGGACGCAACTGGCCACAAGCGCCCACCGCTTGGCCGCCGGTGCGCTCAAGCCTTGGGCCACAAGTCTCCGAACCAGCACCCCCACCAGAATGTTCCCTGCCGATGCGCTGGCATACACGACGATTGACAAAATATTGCCCAGCGCGAAGCTGAATCCCCTCGAAGCTTTCAGGTAGAGCGGAATCCAATCGGCCAGGTAATAATTGACGCTGTTGATGATGACCGCTGAAACCGCGAGCGCCCAGAATCCCCGCATGGAGAGAATGCGGACCGTCACGCGAATCATTCTTTCGAGGGGAAAAGAGCTTCCTTTGAGTTGCTGAGAACTGCCTCTTGTGAACCATACCCAGGCAATCACCCACAACCCACCCGCAGCTCCGGTAACCACGAATGCGGCTCGCCAGGAGAAATAAATGGTGATGACGGTGACGACGATAGGCGCCACCAGAGCACCGATGGCCGCCCCGCTATTGAAGATCCCATTGGCAAGAGGGCGGTCTTTAGGAGGCAGGAGCGCATTGGTAACTTTGAGCGCACAAGGCCAGTTAAAAGCCTCGCCAACCCCCAGGAGGAACCGGAAGCCGGTGAGAAGGCCCACCGTGCTTGCGAGCCCCGTCAACAATCCCGCGAGCGACCATAAACCGCTGGCCGCTGGGAAAACAATAACAGTACCCTGGGCATCCACCAGGAAGCCGCCAAAAATCTGGAAGACTCCGTAAGAATATCGAAAGGCAGCCAGGACCCGCCCGAAGGCCTCTTTCGTAAGTCCGAAATCAGCGATGATCCGGTCAGCGGTCAGCGCCATCACCTGGCGGTCCAGGTAAATGATCGCCGTTGCGAGAAGGAGAAGGATGCAAATCCCCCACGTTCTCGCGGAGACGCGCCCTTGGGTTTCAGCTTGCGCTGATTCCATCCGATCGCTATCTCCACCCTTGACGGGGAACATAGGGGCGACGCGCTAATGCCTCCTCGCGTAGTTCCACCCCAAAGCCAGCTCCTTCTGGAAGCTCGAAGTGCCCATCTTGGAATCTGACCGGATTGTCCAACAGTTCTTTCGTCAGCTCGTCCTCCGCCGGGGATCCAATCGTCTCCAAAATAAAAAAGTTTGGTATTGCCGCTGCATAGTGCAGGTTCATTACTGTGGCCAGCGGACCGTTCGGGTTGTGCGGCGCCATTCCAATGTAGTGCGCCTCCGCCAGAGCTGCAATCTTCTTCATTCCCGTGAGCCCACCGCAATTCACCAGATCGCACTGCAACAAATCCACGGCGTGTTTCTCGACGAAGGGCCGCGCGCCGTAGATCGTGGCCCATCGCTCCCCGGCCGCAATGGGAATCGTTGTCTCTTGCCGGACGAGGCACAACTCTTCCACATTCTCCGGCGGGACGGGTTCCTCTAAAAACAGTAAGTTCAAATCCTCCAGCATCCTGCACAATTGCAAGGCAGCCTTCGGGTTGAGCCGCCCGTGGCAATCCACCGCAATGCCTAACTCCAGCCCAACCGCCTCGCGCGCGGCGACGAAAAACTCCCGAATTCTTCCGAAAATTGACGGATCCAGGTATTCTGTTTCCCGCCACTGCCGATCAATAGTGCCGTTCGTCCCGGAATAACCGCTCGAGTTGACGGCCTGCTCCTC
>JASHTR010000532.1 GCA_030040455.1 Terriglobia bacterium
TTCTGCTGTGAGGCCCACACGGCCGCAGTCCAGCATCACTTGCTTGCCTTCCAACTCCGGCGCCAAGCGAAAAGTCTTCTCATACACGGCGCTTCCGACGTAATAAGTCAGCCCTGTTCTGGTCCAGCTTCCCAGGTGATAGTTGGTTTCTCCACTCCCGAATGCTAGAGGAGTCATCAACTCGTCGCCTCCGCGTAATTTGAGTGCCAAAATCACGTTCTCTTGGAAATCGAGCCGAGGGTATTCGACGCGGCCGTCCGCAGGTTTGACCTCGCGGCCATTCAGGAAGACGGCCTGGATGGAAGGGGACTTCGGGAGCAGGAATGCCCGGGTTCCGGCAGGCACCTCCACGCGGTACCAGCGCTCCAGACTCGTATCCCTTTCCTTCGCTGCTTCCGCCTTTCTGACGACCTCTGCAGCGGATGGCGTCCAATCTGCAAACAACCCTTCCACAGGTAAACCTTGGCTATCCATAAACCGCAAATAAAAGAACAAAGACTTTGTTGCTTTGACCAGAACTTGATTCCACCCCTCTTTCAGCTCCACGACGCGGACGTGGCCAAAAGCATCCCGAAGTGCCGGTGGATTCCAGTATCTTCCATAAACTTGCCGATGATTAATCCACAACTTTGTGTCACCCACCACAATAATTTGCACCTGCTGTTGTCTAGGTGAATAGACCCAAGTGGCTGCATAACCGGCAACTGAGTTGGTTAGGGGTGCCCCCAGCGCTTTGCCAAGATTGATTTCGGGTGTTGTTGACTCGTAGTATCGCCATCCCGTGGCGACCCCATAAGCATCGGCATAGGTTGCGTCAATGTCGATCTTCTCTTCCGGAGGATACACGGTGTTGTACCCTTCACCGTCATCGGGATTGGGAAAAGGTCCAATGACCAACCAGCGGCGAATTGTGTCTTCCGCGGGTGAAAGCATTTTCACGTTCCAAACGCGGTCGTTATAGGTGGGAAGCTCAAACCCAGCTTCCATGCCATCGCCCGCTGGTACGACGTTCTCCCGTGCGTATCTCACCTCCACTTTCTCTGCTTCGGGCTTGAACCTCCAGTTCCCAGACGACAGCACCTGCGGCTCGGTTCGCGATTGATTTGCTGCTTCTACCTGGAATTTTTTTCCCCCTTTCTCACCTGCAACATAAGCTCGTCTGACGTTGGAGGGTACGTGACCCTCAAATTCAACTTCCCCGGAGGGTAACTGCTTCAACGTATAACTTTCCAGATTGGTGCTTGTGATATTCATGTCAGGAACTGTATCTTCCAAGTGATTCAGAACAACGTAGGTTGCATCCCAAGGGTCGAAATGCAGTGGAACAATAGTTCGTTTTTCTTGCACCCAATAAGCTGTCTCTCGACGCTTCCCCGTAGTAGGGTCCCACAACTCCGGCTTGCCATGCGCAGCAAGAGAAACGACAACGTCGCGAGCGCGGTCCTTGTCGTTCACAATCCAGTAAAAGTCTCGCCCTTCTTTAATGCGATGCAGATAAAGAAGCCGCTCTCGTGGGCCGTCCACCACCTGGAAGTCTGCCTCCAGATTCTCGTCCAGAGGCTTCAGGATTTTTGTCAAATTCCCGACGACAAAAAATGCTTTCCCTCCCTGGGCGTTATGGTTCTCAGCATCTTTGCTCCATGTCGGTTCCACGCCGAAGATCGCCTTCACATCTGCGGCAATAACCGGATCATTCCATCCTTCTTCGCTCGAGCCTGAGGGCAAATCCCCGTATGCTACGACTAATCCGCCGTCATCATAGAACTGCCGGATTCGCGATAGAGCCTCCCGGCTGATGACCTTCATGGGGGGGAGGATGATCCCGCGGAAAGACATCCCTCTTATGTTCAAGGTTCCGTTTTCCCGCTGCATTCTCTCCAAGTAATAGTCATCCACGACGTCGAAGGCCCGCTGGTAACCCGTCAGTACCTCCATGAGATCGTAATAGCAAACCTCTAGTTTGAAAGCGAAATTGCCATTCCAAACAATTGCTGGGTAGTAGTCTAAAAGGGCTGGTCCATGACGAGTGGTCTCGTAGCCGGAATCGCGAACCATCGAAGTGGCGGTGGGCACCGTAGCCGCCGAATCCGGTCTGAACGTCGGTTGCCAACTACCCGTGTCGAAGGCAGCGGCCTCATTAGCGATCGCCGGGCCCACCCGTGCGGGAGCAAAGATAGGACCTGAGTAGGCGAATGTTGTGTCGGTCGGGCGGTAAAGCAGTAAATCAGCGACCTGCCTTCCCTCGCCGTTCATGTAACTAATGCGACGAAGGTAATCGGTGTAATGACGGAAATACTTCCACCAGGGTTGAGAGGTAAAAACTTCCGGTGGCCATTCCATCCCCGGCGCATCGTAATAAAACTGGGGCGAAAAAAGGTTAATCCCCCAAAGCCCTAGCATATTGGTCGCGTAGCGCTCCTTTTCAGGGCTAACATACGTTCGCGATCCCAGCACCAGCGGTCCCTCGGTCCAATAACGCCTGCCTTCAAAATCCGCAATGGACCTGTCTTCTATGAACTCGCGGGGCGAGCGACCACGGTTGCTTATCGCCTCCACGCCCGGCATAGTGAGCGCCCGATTCA
>JASHTR010000533.1 GCA_030040455.1 Terriglobia bacterium
CCTCGGCTGGGGGCCGCCTGCGTTTGGGCATCTCTCGACGATCCTTGGTCCGGACCGCGCCCGCCTCTCAAAGCGCCATGGGGCAACCTCGCTCGAGAGCTTTCGGGAAGCTGGTGTTCTGCCGGAAGCCCTGCGCAATTATCTGGCGTTGCTCGGCTGGTCGCCCGGCGACGGCAAGACCGAAATCCTGAGCGACGATGAACTCTGCAATCAGTTCTCCCTCGACCACATTACGCGCGCGCCCGCGGTGTTTGACCCTGAAAAGTTGAGCTGGCTGAACCGTCATTACCTGAAGGCCGCTCTGCCCTCGCGCCTGGCAGACTTAGGCGTTCCATTTCTGGCAAAGGCAGGATGGATCCCGACGCCGGCGCCGCCCTCTGTGCTCCATTGGCTCGAACGCGTGGTCGAGGCCGTGCTGAAGAATCTTGATTCCCTGGACCAGCTTCCCGATCGATCGTGGCTGATCTTCCATTACGACCTCAGCCATCTCAAGGATCATGCTGAAACCCGCGACGTTCTTGAAGGGCCACCTGCGCTCCAGGTGCTTCAGGCCTTTATCCCTCGAATGCTCGAAGCGCCAGAGATCGACTACGGCAAATTTCGGGAGATCGTAAAGGCGGTGGAAAAAGAGACGGGTCAAAAAGGCCGGGACCTCTTTCATCCCATTCGCGTGGCGCTCACCGGCGCCGCTTCTGGCCCCGAGATGGAGAAGCTCATTCCAATTTTCGAGGAAGGATCGAGACTTTCGCTGCCTCTGCCCGTTAAGAGTTGTCGCGAGCGGCTCCGCGAATTTCAGAAGACGACGGGAATAACCTGATGCCACGGCATCCGCAAAATTCAGAAACTCTTTACGGCATCAATGCCGTTCGGGAAGCCATCGGCCTGCGGGCAATTGAATACGTCCTTATCGCGCGAGGCGCGCAGACACCGCGCGTGGAGGAGATCCGGCGCGCCTGTTGCGAACACGGCGTTCTGGTGCGGCTCGTGCCGTTTCCGGCGCTGGATCGCATTGCCGCCGGCGCACATCACCAGAACGTTGTCGCGGTGTGCGCGGCCAAACCCTACGATGACCTCGAAAGCATGATCGCCTCGGAACCTCATCCACTGCTCGTCATCCTGGACGGCGTCGAAGACCCCGCCAATCTGGGAGCAGTGGTGCGCACAGCGGTTGCAGCGGGCGCAAGCGGCGCCATCCTTCCCGAGCGGCGTGCGGCGGGGCTTTCTGCCGCCGTGGCCCGAGTGGCTTCTGGCGCCCTCGAGCATCTCAAGGTGGCGCGCGTCACCAACCTGACGCGCGCGCTGCTTGACTTGAAGAAAGCCGGGATCTGGGTGTACGGTTTTGAGGCGAGTGCCGAACGATCTTATCTCGACCTGGATTATACGCTTTCCTGCGCGCTGGTCTTTGGCAGTGAAGGGCAGGGTCTGCACCGCCTGGTTCGTGAGACCTGCGACCAACTGGCCCACATTCCTCTGCATGGCCCGGTTGACTCGCTCAACGTCTCGGCCGCTGCCGCAGTGACGCTTTATGAAGCCGCGCGCCAGCGTCATCAAGCGTCCGGCGCTCGAAGTCCGAGGTCTGAGGCTCGGAGCCCCCGACCCGCTGCCCGTGAGCTGCCGGACTCCGGGCCGCACCCGACAGGCTTGAAGTCATGATCGAAACCGCAAAACTCGCTCTCGGGAACCTCTTTGGACTTGCCCGCGAGGAGTTGGAGCGCCTTGCAGAGGAATGCGGTGAGCCGCGCTACCGGGGGCGCCAGCTTTTCAGCGCGATTTACGGAAAGCGCGAGCGGGATTTCACTCGGCTCACCGGGCTGAGTCGCAGCCTGCGCGCTTTGCTCAGCTCACGTTTTTATATCGGTTATCCGGAAGTCCGCGAGAAGCTCCGCTCGCGCGACGGTTCCATCCGTTACCTCCTTGCATTGGCTGACGGCGAATCGGTGGAGAGTGTTTTTATGCCCGAAGAGCGCCGGACCACCCTCTGCATCTCAACCCAAGTCGGCTGCGCGGTCGATTGTCGTTTCTGCTTCACCGCCTTGATGGGTTTGCGGCGAAATATCGCGACGGGCGAGATTCTAGGCCAGGTTTACTCGATGCTTGCCGACCGGGGAGTTGAGAAAAGCACGAGACTCAACGTTGTTTTCATGGGCATGGGCGAGCCGTTGCTGAACTATGCGGCGGTGATGAAAGCAAGCCGGATCATGGCGGACCCGGCGGGCCTTGCAATTCCCGCGCGCCGCATCACCGTCTCGACATCCGGCGTTGTCCCCCGCATTCGCGACCTCGGCCGCGAGCCCGCGCGTCCAAAGCTTGCCGTCTCGCTCAACGCTTCCAGCGACGAGCAGCGCGAAGCGCTGATGCCGTTGAACCGCAAGTATCCTCTCCTTGAGCTTCTTTCGGCATGTCGGGAATTTCCTCTTGGGCCGCGCGAGCGTTTGACGTTCGAATACGTCCTGCTGAAAGACATCAACGATTCCGAAGCGGATGCCCGGAGAGTGGCTTCTTTGCTCAGCGGCATCCGCGCCAAAGTCAATCTGATTCCCTACAACTCAGGCGGTGCCTTGCCTTACCGCACGCCTGCGCTGGATCGTGTGCTGGCGTTTCAGTCGGTGTTGGCTGCCCGGCGCGTTCCGACCTTCATCCGCATTTCCCGCGGTCAGGACGTCCGAGCCGCCTGCGGGCAGCTTAGGGTTGAAAGCGGGTAGCGCCGGTCCCGGCGCGTCGGGACTCGCAGCTTTTCCGGGAGGATTAACAGCCAAGCCGGAGGGTTTTCCAAGGCGGGAAATTCTGCATTGCAAAGTCGTAAGTTTTTGTTTCTTTAGCAGGCACTTTGGGGCCTGTCACTCTGAGCGGAGCGAAGAATCTCTGCCGTTCTCCCCTCCATACGTGGATTCATCCCTCGCTCCGCAGAACGATAGTCCCCCTTTGGCTGCGGCTCTGCCGCGCTACCCATGGTTGGCGTTATTCGTGTGCAAGCCAATCACCGAAGCCAACAGTCAAGATGCTCGGCCACAAAGGCATCGTCGTTCAAGTGAGGGTAGCTGGCTGAGACGCGGTCAATTTCTTCCATCTGGCCGGGCGAGAGGTTCTCCTTGGGATCGAGGCACCAGCGACCCTTCAGGAATCCTTGGCGGCGCAGAACCTCGTGGAGGCCCGCAATGCAGCCCGCGAAATGATTCCTGGCGTCAAATAGCGCCGCGTTCGAGTCCGTAACTTCGGCGGCGCGGGCAAGCAGACCGGCAATCATTTTCGGGCGAGCGCGGCATTCCCGCACTTCGTCCAACAGCTCGACCGCGCGCTTCGTCCATACGGCCCAATGTCCCAGGAGGCCGCCGGCGAACCGGAGATTCACCATCCTGCCGGATGATCGTAACCGGAATTCGGTGAGCAGATCCGCAATAATGTTGTCGTCGTTGCCGGTATAAAGAGCCACCTCTCCTTCCCGGCCACTTTCAGCAAGGGCGCGCACGACATCAAGCGTCTGATAGCGATTAAAGGGCGCGACCTTGATCGCCACCACGTTTTCAATCTCCAGGAACCGCCTCCAGAATTCAATGTCGAGAACGCGGCCGCCGACCGCGGGCTGAAGATAAAAGCCAAAGATGGGAATCGTATCGCTAACCTCCCGGCAATGTTCAATCAGCTCGGAGACGGTGGAGGTACGGAGGGCACCGAGGCTTAGCAACCCGGCATCATAACCTGACCGACGCGCCAATTCCGCCTCCTGGGCGGCCTGCGCGGTTGCACCGCAAATACCCGCAACCTTCACGATGCGTTGCCCGAGCTTTCGCTCGCACTCTCGCACGGTCTCGCTGGCGAGTGTGAGCACGGGTTCGAGAAGGCCAATGCGCGGATCGCGGATGGCGAACTGCGTGGTGTGAACCCCCACCGCCACGCCGCCCGCACCTGCCTCGCAGTAATAGCGGGTGAGGGCGCGCTGCCGGCGCTCGTCGAGTCTCCGGTCGGCATCGAGCGCGAGCGGATGAGCCGGAATCACGAGGCCGCGCCTCAGCATCTCGCCTACTTCAGGAGCAATCCGATCTGATAAGGACATAGAAATTAGAATCTTCCGTTGGCGACTTCAAACATCGTGGCCTTGTTCAGGCTCTCACCACCCCGCGCAACCCAATGAGCCACCCATGCGAACAACTCTCCCAGCGCGACCTCCGGATAGCCAAGCAAAGAATGGCAGAGAGAAGCATTGCTCAACAAGGCCCGCTCGGATTCTTCTCCACGAAAAAGCACCTCACGCTTGAACTCGCGGGCGAAGAATTCTGCGGCCCGGCGCACGGAAACGATTTCCGGCCCCGTGACGTTCATGGGGCGCGCCGGCGACGTGCAATACTCCAGGCAACGCAAGGCATAGGAATTGGCGTCGCCTTGCCAGACGACGTTAAAAGCGGGCATCGTCAGATCGACGGGTTCGCCCGCGTAAACCTTGCGCGCAATGTCCACCAGCACTCCGTAGCGCAAATCGACGGCGTAATTCAGCCGGAAGAGCAAGCACGGCGTGCCGTGCCGTTGTGAGTGATACTCAAACACCCTCTCACGCCCGAGACAGGATTGGGCGTATTCACCAACCGGACAGGGCGCGTCACCTTCCAGCGAGCCGCCAGAATCCAGCTTCACCTGCGGATACACATTACCGGTCGAAAACACGACGATCCGCGAGGCGCGATAATGGGAGGCAACATGAGCGGGAATCATCGTATTCGTCGCCCAGGTAAGATCAGGCCGATCGGTCGAGCCGAACTTCCGGCCGGAAAGAAATAAAACATTCGCACAAAGCGGGAGTTTTCGAACCTCGTCTCGGTTCAAAAGATCGCAGGCAATCGTTTCAATGCCCTCACGGGTGAGTTCCTTCGCTCGGTCGGCGGAAGAGAACCGTGACACCGCGAAAACTCGCAATGACGCTTTCGCCTCCTTCGCCGCCCGCTGGATGCGCCGGGCAAGTGACGGACCCATTTTTCCACCCGCTCCAAGAACGATAAGGTCGCCCTCGATTCGTCGGATCGAATCCAGATCCCGGACGCTCGGCGTCGCTAATCGCAGCTCAAGCTCTTCTACCGATTCGATGAACCTCATAGGAGACCAAAGCAAAAGATATTTGGGCCGACCGCCAGCGAAATAAATTGCTTTCCATTCACCGTATAAGTCATGGGAGACGCCTTGTTTTCTCCGTTGGTCGGGAAGTGCCATGGCGCTTTCCCATCCTGCTCACTTACGGCCACAACATCCTCGCCGGTATCGCCACAAAACAGGAAGCCGCCCGCCGTCGCCAACACTCCCGCCTCTCTCTTTCTCTCAACAGGTCCGACTTGTGGCATTTCCCAAACCATACTGCTCATTATAGGCGAGGTTGCATCTGTCTCAACAAACTCCTCCCCGCCGCAGTCAACAGCTCCGGCCCCGAAGACCGTAGCCTTATGGAATCGTCGATTACAAACCGACTGTCGTCGTGAGCTGGCTCTCCCTCTTGCCGCTCAACGTGTTCTCGGACCGTTTCATTCGTCATCTTTCCGGTGCTGTAGCTCCCGGCACCGGTGTCGTTAAATCAAAAAATCGCGGTTGTTGAGCTGAGAGGAAGAGCCTGGACAAGAGCAGGAGTTACCGATCCGGAAATATTGGATGGCTCCTGAGCCAATGCAAGACTTGGTCGGCACTCTCGTTCGGTGGGAACACCGGGTAGAAGACGTGCTCTATTCGACCACCCCACACCATCAACGTCAGCCGCTTCACAAGCCGCATCCCGTCAACCTCGAATATCGGGAGGCGCAGCGCGTCGCACAGCTTGAATTCTGCGTCGCTCAGGATCTCGTATGGAAGGTGGAGGCGATCGGCCATTTCGCGTTGATATTCGAGCGTTTGCGTGCTCAACCCGAAAACCTCGACCTTGAGCTGCAAGAGCTTCTCGTAAAGGTCCCGGTACCCGCACGCCTGGGGAGTGCAGCCACGCGCCCCTGGAATCATGTCCCATCCTTCGGGCAGCGGCTTGCCTGGCACTCCCGTCATTGGATAGCAATAGATTACGGTTCTGAGTGCCATCAGACCGGAAAGATCAACCATCCGGTCCGCCGTCGAGCGAAGGGAGACGCGGGGCATGAGCATGCCCTTCAGATGGTCCGTCGCACTGTCGTCGACGGGTCGGGGCAGGTTAGGGGGCAGCGGGAAACTCATGTGTTCCTGCATGTCGTCCTTGTCCAAGCACGTTATACTGCGCTCAACCCTAGCCCATCGAGCTTGCCGGTGTGCAACTTGCCGTCGCGGACTACGAAAAGTTCAGGATATTTGTGGACCCACGGCTCA
>JASHTR010000534.1 GCA_030040455.1 Terriglobia bacterium
GCGACGCATGGATTGAGGTGCGTAGTCCCCACTTCGTGATCGTGAGCAACGCCTCGCCAGCGCAGGCCAGGGAGATCGCCGAGCGCTTCGAGCGCGTAAGGGCTGTTTTCGAGAAGGCATTCCCCACCATGCGCGTTTATCCCAACCTTCCCATTATTGTTCTGGCGGCGAAGAACGAGGCGAGCTTCCTGGCTCTCGAACCCGCCTCCTGGGAGAGGCAAGGGGAAATCGGGCACGCCGGAATGATGCTGCGCAATGCGGATAAGATTTACATTCTGCTCCGCATTGACGTTAGCGGTGACAACCCCTACCGCGTCCTTTACCACGAGTACACCCATTTAATTCTGGAAGATAATTTCCGGTTAATCCCCGTGTGGCTCAACGAGGGGCTGGCAGAGTTTTATGGAAACTCGGAGCTTGATAAAAAGACCGTTCGCCTGGGTCTGCCGAACGAAAAAAATTTGAAGCTGCTTCGCACTCGCCCGTTGTTACCGCTCGCGACGCTCTTTACGGTCACTCAATCCTCCCCTTATTACAACGAGCAGCAGAAAGGAACGATCTTCTACGCCGAATCCTGGGCATTGACGGATTACCTGATGTTCATGGGATCCGATCCGGGGACCCGGCGAGGCCCCATCGATCATTATCTCCAGTTCACGGCGGAAGGCATCGATCCTGTCACGGCGGGAACCAACGCCTTTGGCAACCTGGATCAACTTCAGCGAAGCCTTCAGTCATTTGTCCGGAGGCTTCAATTCCATTACTACCGCTTGAAGGTGCCGCCTTTGCGCGATGAGGACGCATTCCAGGCGCGGACACTCGCGCCGGCAGAATCCCTGGCGGTGCGTGGAGACTTTCTGGCGCGGGTAGGAAGAGGCGCTGAGGCCCAGGGGATGCTGCTGAAGGCGCTAGCGGAGAATCCGGGCCTTGCTTCGGCGAATGAAAGCTTGGGGCTGGTTGCGCTCGAAGAGCATCAACCTGAAGCGGCGGAAACCTGGTTTGCCAAGGCGGCTCGCCTCAGCTCGCAATGCTACCTCGCCCGTTATCATGAGGCCCTGACGTGGATCAAAGCAGGACCGAATACCGCCGAGACCAACCAAATCGTAAGTAATCTTGACGACTTCATGGCGGTCAACCCCAGCTTTGCCCCGGCCCCGGCTGCTCTTGCCTTCTATTACGCCCATCGCGGCGAGCACCTGAATCAGGCGCAACAGCTTGCTGCCAAGGCCGTGCAGCTTGAACCTCAGAATACAAACTACCGGCTTCTTGAGTCCGGCATCCTTTTAAAAATGGGCGATCCTCAAGCGGCGCTCGAAGTCGCCCGGCAAGCGATCGATCGGGCACAAACTGCCGCGGAGAAATCGCGCGCCTACGTGTTGCTCGGAGCCATTCAAGAAATGATGCACGCTCGATCGTCCCGCTAATCCAAAGGTAGTTCCCCCGGCTCTGCCGGAGGATACTTACTGACAGACTGTGCGAGTTTGCAGCACCCGGTTCGAGAATAAAGGCTGGAGCCGCCTACCGGCATTCAAACAGGATCACCAGCACGATGAGCGGCACCCGGAACTGGCCGTCCGTGAGAATAGCAGAAAACGTTTTCATGCATATCCCTTCATGGGATAATGACTCGCTTTACGAGAAGCGGAAACAGCGGGCTTCTGCATTACAAAGGGAAAGGAATACTTAGCGGTCGGCAATCAGCCTTCCACCTTTGGCCTTCGCCTGCTGATTGCTGACTGCCGAAAGCTACAAAAAGGAATGAAAACATATACAATCGCGCTTCTTCCCGGCGATGGCATTGGCAAGGAAGTTGTTCCGGCGGCGGTCCGCGTGCTCGAGAGCGCGGCTCAAGGTTTCATCCTTTCATTTACGCCCTTCGAATGGGGATGTGAATATTATCTCCGCGCCGGCCAGATGATGCCCGCAGACGGCCTGGACCAGCTTCGACCGTTTGACGCCATTCTTCTTGGCGCGATTGGCCATCCGAGCGTTCCGGATCACATTTCGCTCCGCGAGCTTCTCCTGCGCATTCGTTTTGAATTCGACCTTTACGTCAACCTCCGTCCGGTTGAGATTCTCCCGGGGCTTCAGTCCCCGTTGCGCTGGAAAAAACCGGAGGATATCCACATGCTTTTCGTTCGCGAGAACACGGAAGGGGAATATGCCGGATTGGGCGGCCGGTTCAAGCGCGGCACCGCCGACGAGGTTGCACTTCAGGAAACGATCTTTACTCGCAAGGGAACCGAGCGGGTGATTCGGTACGCCTTCGAGCAGGCCCGCAAGCGCCCGCGCAAACGCCTCGCCAGCGTGACAAAATCCAATGCCATGCAGCATGCGATGGTGATGTGGGACGACGTATTCAGCGAAGTGGCGCGCAACTTTCCCGACGTTGAAACCGCCCGCTACCACGTTGACGCAGCCGCCGCAAGGATGATTACTGCGCCCGAAAGCCTGGACGTGGTGGTGGCTTCTAACCTCTTTGCCGATATTCTCACCGACCTCGGCGGCGCGCTCCAGGGCAGCCTGGGACTTGCGGCAAGCGCCAACCTGAACCCTGTTGCCCGCCTGGGTCCGCCGGTGTTTGAGCCGGTTCACGGGAGCGCGCCGGATATTGAAGGCCGTGGCGTTGCGAATCCGATTGCCGCCATCTGGGCAGCTTCCTTGATGTTGGAGCACCTCGGCGAAGCCGAGACGGCGGCGCGAATCCTCACGGCCCTTCACAACGTCACCCGCGAAGGGCACGTCCGGACACCAGACCTCGGCGGAAACAACACCACGGAAGAATTCGCCGCTGCCGTGATCGCAAAAATCCAGACCGCAGCGGCCGCATCCTGAGATGGAGAATAGGAAACCTCTGCGTCCGTAGAGCAGAGGAAAAAAGCATCGCTATGAATCTTGAACAAAGAATCGAAGATCTTTTTTCGCGTGAGACCTCAAAATACGGCAAAGAATTTTTCGAGGCTTTTGATGACCTCAAAGCGCGCTTGAACGAAGGCGCTCTTCGCGCAGCGGAGCCGGACCCAGCTTCGCCTACGGGCTGGAAGGTAAATGCCTGGGTGAAAAAAGGCATCCTTCTCGGATTCCGGATCGGACGCATCGTGGAACTCTCATCTGGTGGTTTTCCGTTTTTCGACAAGCATACCTACCCGCTCAAACGCATCGAGTCGGGCCACGCTGTCCGAGTGGTCCCGGGTGGTTCCTCCATCCGCGACGGCTGCTTCATCGGCAAAAACGTTACGTGCATGCCTCCCATGTATATCAATACCGGAGCCTACGTGGACGAGGGAACCATGGTGGATTCTCATGTACTGGTTGGCTCCTGCGCGCAAATCGGCAAACGCTGTCACCTGAGCGCGGCTGCGCAGATCGGTGGCGTTTTGGAGCCGGTCGGTGCGTTGCCGGTCATCATTGAAGACGGAGCGTTGGTCGGCGGCAATTGCGGAGTCTATGAAGGAACCATTGTGGGCCGTGAAGCCGTGCTTGCCGCAGGAACCATCCTCACCGGCTCAACGCCCGTCTATGATCTTGTCAAAGAGACCATCTATCGCCGCGAGGCCAACCAGCCATTGCGCATTCCCGAAGGGGCCGTCGTCGTTCCCGGCAGCAGGGCGGTGAGCCACGGTCGTGGGAAAGAATGGGGGATCTCCCTTTCAACGCCGGTTATCGTCAAGTACCGCGACGACAAAACCATCCAGGCCGTGCGGCTGGAAGACTGG